>DATMLG010000132.1:0-4738 GCA_035570675.1 Verrucomicrobiia bacterium
ATGATGATTTCCGATGTCCGCATGCCGGGTCTTTCCGGCCTGGAAACACTCCGGCTCGCGCGCAAGGAACACGCCACGCTGCCCATCCTGCTTGTCACCGCCTACGCCGACATCCGCGACGCCGTCGGGGCCATTCGTGACGGCGCGGTGGATTATCTCGCCAAGCCAATTGATCTCGATCAGTTGCTTTCCGCGGTCAAGCGCGCCACCGGACTCGCCCGCAACGTCCCGCTCAAGTTCAACGAAAACAAGCAGCTCCCGCCGCATGTCATCGCCCGCAGCCCGTTGATGCAGGATATTTTCCGCGACGCCTCGCTCATCGCGCCGTCGGAAAGCCGCGTGCTCATTACCGGCGAAAGCGGTGTCGGCAAGGAAGTGCTGGCGGACGTCATTCACGGCTGGAGCCCGCGCGCGGAAGGCCCGCTGGTGAAGGTCAATTGCGCGGCCATCCCGGAAAACCTGCTGGAAAGCGAGTTGTTCGGCCACGAGAAGGGCGCCTTCACGGGTGCGGTCGCGCAACGCATCGGGCGCTTCGAGCAGGCGCACAACGGCACAATTTTTCTCGATGAAATTGCCGAGATGTCCCCGCAACTCCAGGCCAAGCTGCTGCGCGTGGCGCAGGACGGCCGTTTCCAGCGCATCGGTTCCAACGCGGAAGTCCGCGTCAACGCGCGCATCCTGGCCGCCACCAACCGCAATCTCGAGGAGGAGGTGAAGAAGGGCCGTTTCCGCGAGGACTTGTATTACCGGCTCAATGTGGTGGAACTCAACATCCCGCCGTTGCGCGAGCGGCGCGAGGACATACTGCCGCTGGCCGGCCAGTTGCTCGCGGAACTCACCAATGGCCGCGCCCGGCTAGCCGCCGCCGTCTCCGAATATCTTGAACGCTATTCCTGGCCGGGCAACGTGCGCGAGTTGCGCAACGCCATGGAACGCGCCGCGCTGCTTTCCGGCGGCGAACTCATTTTGCCCGAACACCTCCCCGCGCGCGTTCGCGGCACGGCCGCACCGGCACCGCGCGATCCCGCCGCCGAACCCGTCGATGCGCAAAAGCTCGAGGAAATCGAACGCCAGGCGGTTTTGGAAGCCCTGCGAAAGTTTAATTTCAACCGCACCGACACCGCCCGCGCTCTCGGCATCAGCCGTCGCGCGTTGCTCTACAAATTGCAGCGCCTGCGCGAACAGGGTTGCGAAGTGGATCCCCGGCCCGGCAACACGATCTAATTCCGCCGCGTTATTCATTGACGCCCTCGCCGCTCTGACTCAGCCTGTATCACCGGAAAATCCGGCACGCCGTTGCACCCGGATATGAGCACTGAATCCACCATCATCACTTACTACGCGAAAAGGGCACTGGAGTACGAACGTATTTACGACAAGCCCGAGCGTCAGGCCGACCTGGCCCGGTTGCGCGCCCTGGTGAAACATCTGTTCGCGGACAAGGACGTCCTCGAAGTCGCCTGCGGCACCGGTTACTGGACGGAGGTCGTGTCGCAAACCGCCGCCTCAATCATGGCCGTGGACATCAATGACGAGGTTCTCGACATCGCCCGCGCCAAACCGATTGACCGGCGGAAGGTCAAATTCAAGCGGGCGGACATCTACGCGCTGCCGGTTTTTCCGGAAGTTTTCACGGGCAGCCTGGCCGTCTTCTGGTGGTCGCACATTCCCAAGCAGCGGCTGGGCGCATTCCTGCGCGGACTGCATCGCGCCTTCGCGCCGGGCACGCGGGTGGTTTTTATCGACAACCTTTACGTCGAAGGCAGCAGCACGCCCATCTCGCGCGCGGATGCCGACGGCAACACGTATCAAAAGCGCCCGTTGGATGACGGCACCACGCACGAGGTGATGAAGAATTTCCCGAGCGAACAGGAACTGTGCGCCGCCGTGGCGGATCTGGCTTGCGAGGCGCGGGTTGAATTTCTTAAATATTATTGGATGTTGAGCTATGTTTCGAAGGCCCAACGATGAACGCTTGAATTGCAGGCCGCAGCAGTCATGAGCGCAGTTGAACAACGCGGAACCGTCGTCATCGCCGGCGGGAGCGGTTACCTCGGGCAGGTGCTGGCCCGGCATTTCACACGATTTGCCCGGCCGGTGGTGATCCTGACGCGCCAGCCGCAGGAGCCGAACGCCTTCGCGCGTTTTGTCCAGTGGGACGGCCAGACGATCGGCCCCTGGACCCGCGAACTTGAGAACGCCGACGCCATCATCAATCTCTCCGGCCGGAGCGTCAACTGCCGCTACAACGAAAAAAACCGGAAGGAAATTTACGAATCCCGCCTCCGCCCAACCCACGTCCTCGGCCAGGCGATTATCGTGTGCGCCAACCCGCCCAAGGTCTGGCTCAACGCGAGTTCCGCGACAATTTACAAAAATTCCATCGACCAGCCCATGGATGAGCACTCCGGCGAAATCGGCGAGGGCTTCTCTGTCGATGTTTGCCGGCAATGGGAAAAAACGATGTTCGATTTTCCATTGAAATTCACCCGCCAGGTCGCCCTGCGCATTACGATTGTGTTTGGCCGGGGCGGGGCGGCGTTTCAGACATTTCAGCGGGTGGTGAAAATTGGCCTGGGCGGAAAAATGGGTCCGGGAACGCAATATATGAGCTGGATTCACGAGGACGATTTTGCGCGCGCGGCGGACTGGATCATCGAACACGAGGTTTTGAAGGGGCCGGTGAACCTGGCGTCGCCCAATCCGCTGCCGAACCGCGAGTTCATGCGCGTGTTTCGCAAGGTCTGCCGCCGGCCCGTCGGCCTGCCCGCCCCGACATGGATGCTCGGCCTCGGCACCAGGCTGCTCGGCACGGAAGCGGAGTTGATTTTGAAAAGCCGCCGCGTCGTGCCCGGACGGTTGCAGGCGACGGGCTTTCAATTCAAATTCCCCAAGTGGCCCGAGGCGCTCCAAAACATCGTGCGCGGCCCCGCTTCGTAGTTTTGGCGTCGCACCGGGAAACCATGCCGCGAACCGTCCAACCGATGCTCGAGGTGTCCGGCCTGTCCATCCAGCGCGGCGGCACGCGCATTTTGCGAAAGCTCGACTGGCGCGTGGAAGCCGGGCAGCATTGGGTCATTCTCGGCGCCAACGGCTCCGGCAAAACCTCCCTGCTCAGCGCCCTCGCCGGCTATTTCATGCCCACCGCCGGCGACATCTCCGTCCTCGGCCGGCGTTTCGGCGAATCCGACTGGCGCGAACTCCGCAAGCACATCGGCCTCGTCAGTTCCTCCATCCGCCAGCTCATGTCGCATGACGAGCCGGCGCTCGAAACCGTCGTGAGCGGCCGCCAGGCGATGATTGATTTCTGGGGCCGCGTGAGCCGCGCCGACCGCGCCCGCGGCATGCGCCTGCTGCGGCAAATCGAGTGCGCGTATCTCGCAGAGCGGCCCTGGCTGTTTCTCTCGCAGGGCGAACGCCAGCGCGTGCTCATCGGCCGCGCGCTCATGGCGAAGCCGAGGTTGCTCATCCTGGACGAACCCTGCGCGGGGCTCGACCCCGCGGCCCGTGAGCATTTTCTCCAGTTCCTCCAACGCCTCGGCCGCCAAAAATCCGCCCCCACGCTCGTGCTGGTGACCCATCATGTCGAGGAAATCATGCCCGTCTTCTCCCATGTCCTGATTTTAAAAGCGGGGAAGGTCCTCGCCGCCGGCAAAAAAAATCCCACCCTCAACGCTGCCTCCCTTTCCGCCGCTTTCAATGCCCCGATCCATTTGAAGAAAAAATCCGACCGCTACTCGCTCACCGTCACCCGCGCCTCGCGCCACGTTCTCTAAAATTCCCCCGTCGGGCGGCGCACATTTAGCTGCGCCATTCCTTCCAATCGCTGATGGTCTGGTCGCGCATCGCCTTGCCCGCCTGATGCAGCCAGTCAACGCGCTTTTTTTTCAGGCACGCCGCCAGTTTCGCCGCCCCGGCGCTGCCCAGGTGGATGTTGGCGCTTTCCCAGCCCATCGAATAAAGCAACTGCGTCTCGTTCCGCTTTTTCGGCAGGCCGCTCAACAGAATTTTGAAGCAATCGGGCGACAATCGCCGCAACAACCACCCGCCCCGGACCACCACCATCGGGTCCGGACAGCGCACCGCCAGTTTCAGAATCCGCCCGTAATTGATCGCGCCATCGCTTTTTCCGCCTGCCGCCCAGCGGCACGCCGAGACCGACAGCGCCTTCACCTCCCGCGCAATCTGTCCGCCGAGCCAGGAGCCCACCGCCGTGAAGCGTTGCTTGCCCAGACTGCCCAATCCCGCCACGCGATGCAGAAACTTCAATGCAATGCCCGGGTCTGGAAGCGACTCGCGAATGGCTCGCACGACTCCGAAAGGCACCACGCCCCGCACCGCCGGAAAACTATGGAGCTTGTCCCAAAATCTCTCGGGCGTGTTCAGCCGTTCCCGCGCCATGGTGCGCAACGGCGTGCTTTCATCCGCCAGAATGAACGGTCTGCCGCCCGCGGCCAGGCAGGCGCGGTAGCCGTCCAAAATCGCCGCCGATGCAGCCCTGGGCGTCAGGTCCAGTTCGCCGGCGTCAATCGCGAGGCTCGCGCTCACCGCCAGCCGCACGAGGTCATGCGTGAACGGCAGCGCGTAACATTCGTCAAAATCGTTGATGCCCCAGACCAGCCGCCCGTCAACATCCCGCCACGTCCCAAAATTTTCCACATGCAAATCGCCCACCGCCAGCACCTTCACATCCTTGACGCATTCGGGGCAAACCTGCGGCCAGACCTGCGCCCAGCGA
>DATMLG010000133.1:0-2839 GCA_035570675.1 Verrucomicrobiia bacterium
GACACCTTCGTCAAACCGCCGCCCGCCCGTGGCACCCTCGAAGGCGAAGCAATTCCACGCGACGGCGTCCTCGATTTGACGGCAAAACTTTCCGCCGATGGCCGGCTCAACTGGGACGTTCCGCCGGGCGATTGGATAATCCTCCGCCTTGGCCACACGCCGACGGGCGTGGAGAATCATCCCGCGCCTTTGGAAGGCACCGGCTTGGAATGCGACAAGTTCAGCACAACCGCGCTCGATGCCCACTGGGCGGCCTTCGTGCAAAAACTCGTGGATGCCGCCGGGCCGCTCGTGGGCCGCACCTTCACCAGCACGCTGATCGACAGTTATGAAGTCGGCGGCCAGGACTGGAGCGAGAATTTCCGCGCCGAGTTCCAGAAACGCCGCGGCTACGATCCGCTCCCGTTCCTGCCCACGTTCACCGGCCGCGTCGTGGGCAGTCCCGAGATTACCGAGCGTTTCCTCTGGGACATGCGGCGCACCATCGCGGATTTGTTTGCGGACAATTACTACGGTCATTTTCAGGAGCTTTGCCATAAAGCCGGTCTTAAATCGGCCATCGAGCCCTACAGCGGCCCGTTCGAATCGCTGCAATGCGGCGCGCCCGCGGATGTCGTCATGGGCGAATTTTGGAGCGGCAGCCAGGGCGACGCCTCCGTGAAACTCGCCGCATCCGTCGCGCATATTTACGGGAAACAAATTGTTGGTGCTGAATCCTTCACCGCCGGCCCCGAGCAGGGCCGCTGGCAGAACGATCCCTGGTCCCTCAAGACGCTTGGCGACTTGATGTATTGCACCGGCCTCAACCGTTACACCTTCCATCGCTACGCCATGCAACCATGGACCAACCGTTGGCCCGGCATGACCATGGGCCAGTGGGGTTTCCACTTCGAGCGCACCATCACTTGGTGGGAACAGGGCAGGGCCTGGCTTGATTACATCGCCCGCTGCCAGTTTCTCCTGCAACAGGGCCGCTATGTCGCCGACGCCGCGTATTTTTGCGGCGAAAACACACCCGTGGAAATGCGCCCCAACCATCCCGCGCTCCCGCCGGGCTATGAATTTGACGCCATCAATGCCGATGTTCTCCTCCATCTCGCGCAAATGAAAGATGGCCGGCTAATTCTGCCCAGTGGCGCCAGCTACTCCGTGCTCGTGCTGCCGCCGGACGACGACATCATCACACCTCCGCTGCTTCAGCGCATTCACGATTTTGTTTTGGACGGACTCACCGTCGTCGGCCCTCCGCCAGCATCGCACTCGCCCAGTTTGCAGGACTATCCTAATTGCGATGAGCAGGTAAAATCACTGACCGCCGAACTTTGGGGTTCGGGAGACGGCAAGCTCCATCACGCTGGCAAAGGCACCGTGATGTGGAATTCGCCGATGACTGACGTTTTTTCCAACTTGAATCTCCAGCCCGACTTTGCTTTCACAGGTGAATCCTCCGGCACAATGTTGGTCTATTGCCATCGCATCGCGGACAACGCGGACATTTATTTCGTTTCCAACCAGCGCCGGCAATTCGACACCGCCGATTGCACCTTCCGCGCGGACGGCAAATTGCCCGAACTCTGGCATGCCGACACCGGCGTCATCGAGCCCGCGCCCATCTGGAGCCGGCAGGATGGTCTCACCACCGTCCGGATTCAATTTGACCCGGCGGGCTCGGTCTTCGTCATTTTTCGGCAGCCAGCCGCCGACGCCGACCACGTCATCGCCGCAAGCGCTTCGATTCCTTCGCCATCCATCGCGGCACAAAAGCTCGAAATCAACCACGCCGTCTACGAAGCCGTGAGCGGTGGCGGCTCCATGGACGTTACTGCCAGGCTGGCTGAACTTGTCGCCGGTGGCCAGACCGACATCCTCGCCGACAACAATCTCACGGGCCGCGACCCCGCGCCAAACGTGGTCAAACAGTTGCGCGTCACTTATACGCTGGACGGAAAACCGTTCGAGGTCACCGTGGCGGAGAATGAAATGCTCACCTTGCCCGCCGCCGTGGGGCACACTCCCGCTCCGACCTGGCAGGTGGTGGACGAGGGCGGTCGTCCTTTTGTGAAGACATCCAGCAACGGCAGCTTCGAGTTGCACACCGCCGCCGGCAAGGTGTTGAAAGTGTCCGCCGACAACGTGCCCGCGCCCGTTGAAGCCAGTGGACCGTGGGACTTGAAGTTCCCGCCCAACTGGGGCGCGCCCGCGGAAGTGAAGCTCGACCGGCTCATCTCCTGGACCGAGCATCCCGATTCCGGCGTGCGCTATTTCTCGGGTACCGCCGTTTACGAAAAGGACATCGAGATCCCGGCGGAATATTTTCAAAGCGGCCGCGAAATCTGGCTCGATCTGGGCGGGGTCAAAAACTTTGCCGAAGTTTCGCTCAACGGCGAGCCATTGGCCACCTTGTGGAAGCCGCCTTTCTGCGTGGAACTCACCCATGCCGCCCACGCGGGCGGCAACACGCTGCGGGTGAAGGTGACTAATCTCTGGCCGAACCGGCTCATCGGCGACGAGCAACTGCCCGACGATCGCGAGTGGTCGGGCAAGGCGTTGAAGGCCTGGCCGCAATGGTTGCTCGACGGCAAACCCAGTCCCACCGGCCGGTTCACCTTCACCACCTGGCATCATTGGACCAGCCAGGACGCGCCGCTCGCCTCGGGCCTGCTCGGGCCGGTGCGGTTGGAAGCTGTGGCGAAGCTCGCGCCGAATTAATCCCCCCTCCGCTATGCTCTACGGGGTGGAAATGGTACCCGGGATGGCGCGATAGAAGCGTTGACCGGAGACGGGTGCGGGATCGAGCCAGACATCGGCGGAACTCGAAAGTGTCAGGTTGGTCAGGCCG
>DATMLG010000134.1:0-21760 GCA_035570675.1 Verrucomicrobiia bacterium
GGGAGCCAATGTCGCTGGCGACGCTGGCGGCCGCGTATGCCGAGACCGGACGATTTGCCGATGCAACCACCGTGGCGGAGCGGGCGCGGCAATTTGCCATGGGACAAACGAACGCCCCGCTGGCCGACGCCATACAGGCGCAACTCACGGTTTACCAATCCGGCCGGCCATTCCGGGATGTCGCCCCGACGAATGCGCCTGCGCAGAGATGAATTTTTCGACATTTGCGAAGCAACGCGGCTTGCCTCGCATGGGGTATTCTGTTACGCCAGAAAGGATGATTAAAATGTCAATTCCGGTCGTCTAACCTCGAATGGTCTCAGCGGCATCTACCCAAATGCGCGTGGCGGTGGATGGCAAGTTCTTCCGCCTCGCCGGACGCAAATTCCACCCCAAGGGCGTGTCCTACGGGCCGTTTGCGCCCAATGCCGCGGACGGGACCTTCGCCTCGCGCGAGCAGACGGCGAAGGATTTCGCCCAAATCCGCGAACTGGGGGCGAACCTGGTGCGGGTGTATCACGTGCCGCCGCGCTGGTTCCTGGACCTGGCGACGGAACACGGGCTCAAGGTGATGGTGGACATCCCGTGGAACAAGCATCTTTGCTTCCTGGAAACGGAACTGCGGAAGGCGGACGCGTTGCAGGCGGTGCGGCAGGCGGTGCAGGCATGCGCGGGGCATCCGGCGATCTTCGCGTTCAGCGTGGCGAACGAAATTGCGCCGGACATCGCGCGCTGGAGCGGGGCGCGGGCGGTCGCGGAATTTATTGATGAACTGGTCGCGGAGGCGAAGCGGGCGGACCCGGACTGCCTGTGCACATTTTCGAATTTTCCGCCGACGGAATTTTTGAGTCCACGAACGCTGGATTTTCTCTGCTTCAATGTTTATCTGCACAATCAGGCGGAGTTCAAGAGTTACCTGGCGCGATTGCAAATGGTGGCGGATCACAAGCCGCTGATGCTCGGGGAATTCGGGGTTGATTCAATGCAGGAGGGCGAGCCGCGCAAGTGCGAGATGTTGTCGTGGCAAATCGAGACAGCGTTTCGCAGCGGGCTGGCCGGCGTGGTGGTATTCAGCTACACGGACGATTGGTGGCGCGGCGGGCAGCAGATCGAAGAATGGCGGATGGGACTGACGACCCGCGACCGACGGCGCAAGGATTCATTCCACGCGGTGAAACGCATGTATCAACTGGCGCCTTATTTTCCGGCGGCGCGCAACCCGCGCGTTTCGGTGGTGGTCGCGTGCTACAACGGGGAAAGCACCTTGAAGGCGTGCCTGGAATCGCTGGAGCGGCTGAATTATCCAGATTACGAAATCATCCTCGTGAATGACGGTTCAACGGACGGCACGGCGCGGATCGCGGCGGAACATCCGCGCGCACGAAGCATCAAGCATGATACGAACCTTGGCCTGTCGGTCGCGCGAAACACAGGGATTGCGGCGGCGACGGGTGAAATTGTCGCATTCACGGACGCAGACTGCCGGCCGGACGAGGATTGGTTGCATTACCTGGTGGGCGACCTCCTGGACGGTGGGTTTGCGGGAATGGGCGGGCATAATTTTCTGCCGCTTGATGATTCGAGCGTGGCGGCGGCAGTGCTGGTGTCGCCGGGCGGCCCGGCGCACGTGATGTTGACTGACCGCGA
The DNA here is from genome assembly GCA_035570675.1 of Verrucomicrobiia bacterium. GTDB lineage: Bacteria > Verrucomicrobiota > Verrucomicrobiia > Limisphaerales > Pedosphaeraceae > DATMLG01. Next base: position 1,648 of record DATMLG010000134.1, read on the forward strand.
GGCGGAACATGTCCCAGGCTGCAACCTGGCGGTTTTCAAGTGGGCACTGGCGGAGACGGGCGGGTTCGATCCGATTTTCCGCAAGGCAGGCGACGACGTGGACATTTGCTGGCGCCTGCAGCAACGCGGCTGCAAAATCGGGTTCAGCCCGGCGGGGTTTGTGTGGCATCACCGGCGATCCACCGTGCGGGCGTATTTGCGGCAGCAGGAAGGTTACGGCGAGGCGGAGGCGTTGCTGGTGCGGAAACACCCGGAGTATTTCAATTTGCTGGGCGGGAGCATCTGGCAGGGGCGGATTTACTCGGCGTCACGGCGCGCGGTGGTGGCGCGGCGGCCAATAATATATCACGGGATTTTTGGGAGCGGCTGGTTCCAGACCTTGTATCAGGTGCAACCCACGGGGTTGCTGTCGCTGTTTACGAGCCTGGAGTATCATGTGCTGGTGACGGCGCCGTTGCTGGTGCTGGCGGTAGTATTTCATCCGCTTTTACCGCTGGCGCTGGCGAGCGTGGGGCTGTCGGCCGGGGTGTGCGTGGCGGCGGCCTGGCAGGCGGGATTGCCGCGGACGCAGCGGCGATGGTGGTCGCGGCCGCTGGTGGCGTGGCTGTATTTTTTGCAGCCGATTGTGCGCGGAGCGGCGCGTTACGAGGGGCGGCTGACGCTGCCGTTGACGCCGCTGGCGGCGCGGGAGTCGCTGGAATCGGTGGCGTTGCGCGACAGCAATGATTCGTTGAAGAAGGTGAGTTATTTGACGGACCAACGCCTGAGCCGGATTGAATTTGTGGCGGCCATTTTGAAGCGATTGGAGGAAAAAAGCTGGCCGACCAAGACCGACACGGGCTGGAGCGAATACGACCTGGAAGTGGCGGGCGGGCGGTGGGTGCAACTGCGGCTGGCGACGGCGGCGGAGGATTACGCGAAGGACAAGCGCCTCATCCACTGCCGGTTGCGCGCCGGATGGTCGGTGCAGGCGCGGGCGGTGTTCTGGTCATTGCTGGGAATTGAATTGCTCATCATCGGATTTATGGGAAGTTGGTGGCCATGGCCGTGGCTGCTGTTGTCGAGCCTGCCGTTGCTGGCATGGTTTCTGGCGCGGCAAAAGCGGAATCTGCGGGCGGTGATGGTGGCGTTCCTGGATGAACTGGCCAAGGAACGGTCGCTGACCGTGGTCCGGCCCCAGGATGAAGTGGGCCGGAAGATACGGCTGGCCGGCCAGTTGAAGTGATTTTATGGTGCAATATCAGCAATTGTTGCGGCTGGTGCTGGAGACGGGAAAATTCAAGCCCGACCGCACCGGCACGGGAACGTACGCGGTGTTCGGCGCGCAGGCGCGGTTTCCGCTGGCGGACGGTTTCCCGGCGTTGACGACGAAAAAGCTCCACCTCAAGTCCATCATTTACGAGCTGCTGTGGTTTCTGAAGGGCGACACGAACGTCAAGTATCTGAACGAACACGGCGTGACGATCTGGGACGAATGGGCGGACGGGGACGGCAGCCTGGGGCGGGTTTACGGCGCGCAATGGTGCGACTGGCGGACGGCGGACGGGCGGTCCATCAACCAGATTGACGGGGTCATCGCGCAGATCAAAAAAAATCCTGGCAGCCGGCGGCACATGGTGACGGCGTGGAACCCGGGCGAGATTGATCAAATGGCCCTGCCGCCGTGCCACGCGCTGTTTCAATTTTTTGTGCAGGACGGCGAATTGAGCTGCCAGCTTTATCAGCGCAGCGCGGACCTGTTCCTGGGCGTGCCGTTCAACATCGCGTCCTACGCGCTGCTGACACTGATGGTGGCGCAGGTTTGCGATCTGAAGCCGGGGACGTTCGTGCACACGTTCGGCGATCTGCACTTATACAGCAATCATCTGGAGCAGGCGAAGCTGCAGTTGACGCGCGAACCGCGTCCGCTGCCGCAGATGAAACTGAATCCGGCGGTGAAAAACATCCGCGATTTCAAGTTCGAGGATTTTGAACTGGTGGGCTACGATCCGCATCCGGCCATCAAGGCGCCGATTGCGGTGTAATTGACATGTCCACCGTGGGGAGAACCCAAAATGAGCCCGGTTAACGCGAAACGATGCCAAAGGGCCTGGCTTCCGATCCTATGCCTTGGAATATTCGGCATTCCTTCGACCGTGCTGGCCGACGCCGGAACACCGCTTATGTGGGCGGGACTGTTCCACCTCGCCATTGGAAATGCCCTGATTGGATTGTTCGAAGCAGCCTTGCTCGTAAAGTTTTTTTCGCTGAGAAAGGGCAGAACACTTTGGTTGCTCATTGCCGCGAATTACTTTTCAGCATGGATTGGAGGATGGCTGGTTTGCGGCCCGCTCGTACGAATGCTGAAATTGGACCTCAACAACGCCTGGCTGTGGTTTTGGATTTTGGTGGTCGTCACCTATCTTATGACGTTGGTCTTGGAGTGGCCCTTTGTAGCCCTAAGTTTTCGCGGTTCCAAGGACTGGTTTAAGCGCAGCCTTAAGGGAAATTTATTGGTTCAGTCGGCCTCTTATCTCCTGATTTTCGGCTGGTACTGGATGGCGGGTAACGCCTCCCTCTACACCCAGACGCATCTAGTTTCACCGGAAGATATTTCACTGCCCAAGTCTGTTCTCGTTTATTTCATCTCTGACCAAACCGGGGATGTCTATGTTCGGAACCTTTCGCCAAGGGAAACTCACAAGGTGTTTGATCTAAAATCGACCAACGAAGACGACCGGCTCTTTGTACGGCAGGAGGAGGGCACAACAAATTGTTGGGATCTGGAAGCTCGCATAGGAGAGGTCGGCTCACGGGACCCAAAACTAGTTATGCTAAAGGGTTGTTTTGCGCACCAAGCGATTCTTGATGAACATGTCCGTTATAGTTCCGAAGAACCAGGCACTTGGTTCAATTTTGGAATGGTTCCGAAACTAGGTGACGCAGGGACAAATCCGCCGGAATTTTACACAGGTTTTTGGGCCGCCGAAGGGCTTCACAGTTCATATGGGCAGAAAGAGCCAATTGTTCATCTGGCATTCGAAACGCCATTCGTGCAGTGGACCGTGCGCAATGCCACGCAACTGCCAACGGACGAGGTCATATTCCAACTTGGAGAAGACCAAATTTGCATCTTTGACCCCGCGTCCAAAAAGGTGGCGCTTCTGGAACACGGTCGTGGGCCGGTTGTGGCATTGGCCGAGAAAAACGACGCGAAATGAAATACTTCAAGGCCATTGCGGCGATGTCGGAGAACCGGGTGATTGGAATGGAAAACCGGATTCCGTGGCATTTGCCGGAGGATTTCAAGTGGTTCAAAAAAACGACAATGGGCAACATCACGGTGATGGGCCGGAAAACGTTTGAAAGCCTGGGCAAGCCGCTGGCGAACCGGACGACGCTGATCCTGACGCGGCATCCGCGAAGATTCGTGAACGCGCATCCGGAGGTGTTTGACGGGTATAAATTACGGGAATGGAAGGGCGGGCGGCAGATCAAGCGGCCGTTTCAATTCTGGTTCACAAAGCTGAACAGCACGCAGAAGACGGAGATCCGGGTGTTCGGGTCGCTGGAGAAACTGGATCCGGAGGATTTCGGGAGCGACATTTTCATCTGCGGCGGGTCGCAGATTTACGAACAGGCGCTGCCGCGTTGCTCGGATTTATATCTCACGGTCGTGAAGCGCACGGTGGAGGGCGACGCGTTTTTTCCGAAATTCGAGGACCGGTTCCGGCTGCATGAGGAAGTCATGGACTGCGCGGAGTTCAGGATTTTGCATTACCGGAACAAGGGGATGGAGGCGGAATAGGGCAAACAACCGCTGCCCAAATCATTTGAACGGCGGGGCGGAGCTTGTTACGGTGAAGGGGATGCGAATTTTATCGGGCATACAACCGTCGGGCGCGCTGCATCTCGGGAATTATTTCGGGATGATGCGGCCGGCCATCGAATTGCAGGACCGGGGCGAGGCGTATTATTTCATCGCCAATTATCATTCGATGACGTCGCTGTTCGACGCGAAGGAACGGCGCAAGAACACCCTGGACGTAGCGTTGGATTTCCTGGCGTGCGGATTGGACCCGAAAAAGTCGGTTTTTTTCCGGCAATCGGACGTGCCGGAGGTGACGGAACTGGCCTGGATACTGACGACGCTGACACCGATGGGCATGCTCGAACGGGCCACGAGTTATAAAGATAAAATTGCCCGAGGCATCGCGCCGAATCATGGAATATTCGCGTATCCGGTGCTGATGGCGGCGGACATTTTGATTTACGACTCAAACGTGGTGCCGGTGGGCAAGGACCAGAAGCAGCACGTGGAGATGACGCGGGACATCGCCGCGAAGTTCAACGAGCAGTACGGGCAGACCTTTGTAATTCCGGAGCCGCAAATTCGCGAGGACACGGCGCTCGTACCCGGCACGGACGGCCAGAAGATGAGCAAGAGCTACGGCAAGACGATTGAAATTTTTGGCGAGGAAAAGGCGATCCGCAAAAAAATCATGGGCCTCGTGATGGACAGCCGGACGCCGGCGGAGCCGAAGCCCGACGCCGAGAAAAACCTGGCGATCCAACTGCTCAAGCTGGTGGCGCCGGCAGAAGTCGCGAAGGGTTTCGAGGACCGGCTGCGCGCGGGCGGGCTGGGTTACGGCGACTTGAAGAAGGCATTGTTCGAGCATTACTGGAATTATTTTGCGGCGGCACGGGCGCGTCGGGCGGAACTGGCGGGCAACCTTGAGCACGTGAACACGGTGCTGGCGGAGGGGGCCGCGCGCGCGTGCGCGCTGGCGCAAAAGGTGCTGAAGCGGGCAAAAGAGGCGAGCGGGCTGGATTAGAGCCTGGCTGAAAATTCCGAGGGGTCCTGCGGCTGCGCACATTTTCGAGATTTACTGAAACATTTGGCCCTCTCATGCGTCTCAAAGGTGGTCAAAATACAGCATGCTGCAGCGATGGACCGGGCAAAACCACATTTTATCATTGTAGATGACGACAAGGACGTGCGGTATTTCATCCGCCGCGTCATCCAGCGCCGGTTCATAGGCGTGGAGATTCGTGAGGCTTCGGACGGGGTGGAGGCGTTGAGGCTATTTGAGCATGGCGGCGCGGATTTGATGGTGATTGACCACAACCTGCCATCAATGAGCGGGGCAGACTTGGTTCGGGAGTTGCGGGCGCGCAACACGACGATTCCGATTGTGATGGTGTCGAGTTTTCCGGCGGTACGGGAGGAAGCGATGACGGCGGGTGCCACCTCGTTCGTCGGCAAGGACGAGATTAATCCTGCCTTGGCGGATCAATTGGCAAACCTGCTGGCTGTGGACGGGGCCCGTGAAGAAGCGCAGCCTATCGGGACCATTACTGCACCGGCGGAATAACTGCGGCTTTCCTTCGAAAGCCCGCAGTCTTCACATCAGTTTCAGCTTCGGCAAGTCCTGCGAATCCAGCAGGCCGACCGGCTCCTTCTTCGCGTTGACCACAATCAAATCGTCAATGTTGTGGCTGTCGAAAATTCTTAGCGCCTCCTGGGCGAGGGCGTCTTCGCGGATGCAAATCGGGTTGCGGGTCATGACGCTTTTCAACGGCTTGGAGCGGACATCCGGGTCGGTGGCCAGGCGGCGGCGCAAATCACCATCGGTGAAGACGCCGACGAGTTTGCCCTTCGCGTTGACGACGCTGAGGCTGCCGGATTTGGCGCGGGTCATGACGAGTAGGGCGTCCTCGACGGGCAAAGTTTCGCGGGCCACGGCGCTGCGCGCGCCGGTGCGCATGATGTCGCCGACTTGGGTGAGCATGGCGCGGCCGATGGCGCCGGCAGGATGGTGGCGGGCGAAGTCGCGTTCCTTGAAGCCGCGCGCCTGCAGGACGGCCATGGCGAGGGCGTCGCCCATGACGAGCATGGCGGTGGTGCTGGCGGTGGGGGCGAGATTGAAGGGGCACGCTTCCTTGGGCACACGGACATTGAGGATAACATCGCCGTGGCGGGCGAGGGTGGACTTGGGCGCGCCGGTGATGGTGATGATTTTGACGGAGAAACGTTTCAGGGCGGGCAGGAGATTGAGGAGTTCCTCGGATTCGCCGGAATAACTGAGGGCGATGACGAGGTCGCCGTCGTTGACGATGCCAAGGTCGCCGTGGAGGGCGTCCACGCTGTCGAGAACAACGCTGGTGGAACCGGTGCTGGTGAGGGTGGCGGCGATTTTGCGGCCGATGTTGCCGGATTTGCCGATGCCGACGACAATGATTTTTGCGCGGCGGCGCAGAGTGTCCACGGTAAGTTCCACGGCGCGGTCGAACGAGCGGTCGAGCAGGGCACGGACGGCCTTGAGGGCGGCGAGTTCGATATCGAAGACTTCGCGGGCACGGGTCAGATGACTCATGGAATCCAGCGTGCCATCAATGTGACACGCTGGCAATGTTGAAGGCACGGAGGGTTATCAATCACGTGAGACTTGCGGGCGTACTCGGATTGCATTTGACAAGGCAGGCCGGTTTCAGTGAACTCTGCGCGCATTACACATGACGGACAAGACGGGACGTTGATTGACAGCATCATGAATTCTAAAAGGGCTTTTTTGGGTGTGGTGGTGATTGGCATGCTGATTTCCGTGTTTGCAGCGCGTTGCAGCGCAGAGGACACAAATGCAACGGGTGCCAACTTGAGCGATACGTCTTCGGCGTCGGCAGAGCCGGGCATTTTCTCCGAATGGCTGGCGATGGTGGCGAAAACGCAGGCCGAGCAGCCGCATTGGGCGCCGCCGGTGGGGATTGTTTCACCATGCCTGCAGCAGGTGTTTCGTTACGACATTTCGCAGCAGTCGTTGAAGGGCGGGCGGACGCTGACGATCTTTGGGAGCGGGAAGGGGCTGGAATTCATTCCCGCCGAGCGCCTGCAATTCATCATTGGCGTGCCGCCGTGGATGACGGAGAACACGACACCGAGCAAAGACGGCTGGGGCGACCAAAGTTTTCTGATGAAATTCCGGCTGGCGGCGGCAAACGAGCAGGAGGGGGATTATGTGGTGACCGCGTTCATGGGCATGACCGTGCCGAACGGAGGCGAGAATTATTCATTGGGCCACTATACGTTCACGCCGACGCTGGCGTTCGGCAAAGGCTGGGGCAATTTTGATTTTCAAAGCACCATCAACATGACTTTTCCTGACAACGGCGCCGCGCATGGCGGAATGGGAACGCCGCTGGTGATGAATGGAGTTTGGCAGTACCGGCTGGCGAAGGTTTTCTGGCCGGAAGTGGAAGTCAACTACACCTGGTGGCCGAACGGCATACACGAGGGGCTGAACCAGGTCTTCATCACCCCCGGTCTGGTATTGGGAAGGTTCCCGATCTGGAAGCGCTTCGCGGCGGCGGTCGGGGCGGGCTGCCAGGTCGCCGTCACCGATCATCCGCTCATCCACCGGAACCTCATCCTGTCCACGAGAATCATGTTCTGATGGATGGGGCGGAGGATTGCCGTATAATTTAATAACCGCCCGAGCCGATGGTGGCGGAACGCGGAGCATCAACTTGTCCTGCCTTTTCCGCAGCCTCGCGACGGCGGTATTCGTCCAGCATCGCCGCGGTGGCGGATGCGCCGCAGCGCGACGCGCCCAGGTCGCGCACCTTGATGAGGGCATCCAAATCACGGACGCCACCGGCGGCCTTGACTTGAACCCGGGATGAAACGCTGGCGCGCATGAGCGCAAGATCATGTTCCGTCGCGCCCTTGTAATTGTAGCTGCCGTCGGGCTGCTTGACGAAATTGTAGCCGGTGGAGGTTTTCACCCAGTCGGCCCCGGCGCGTTCGCAGATCTGGCAGAGCTTTCGTTTGAAGTCGTCGGCACCAAGGCCCGCGCCGCCATTGGCCAAAAAATCGGTTTCCAGGATGACCTTCACCTTCGCGCTGTGCCGGTGCGCCTCGTCGCAAACGGCCCGCACGTCGTGTTCGACATAGGCCCAATCGCCGCTCATGGCCTTGCCGAGGTTGAGGACCATGTCAATTTCCACCGCGCCATCGCCGCAGGCCAGTTCGGTTTCGTAGCGCTTTGATTCCGTGGCGCTGCTGCCGTGCGGGAACCCGATGACCGCGCCCGCGCGGACGCCGGTGCCGCGCAGGAGTTCGGCGGCGCGTTTGACCGCGTAGGGCTTGATGCAGACCGAGGCCACGGCGTATTTCATGGCGAGACGGCAGCCGTCCTCGAGTTCCTGGTCCGTCATGGCCGGCTGGAGCAGGGAGTGGTCAATCATTTTGGCCAGTTCCTCGTAGGTGTATTTCATGACGCAACCATAACATGGGGCGGCCGGTTTCGGTAGATTTTTCCGCCCCGGCGAGGCCGGATTCGGCCGGAACGGGCCACGGATAAAATTTTCTCGCCAGTTGAAAAAATCGGGAGCATTTTCGGCGGGAGTCCGTCCAACAAGAAGGAACTATGAAATCGCTTTATGTCCTTGCGGGTCTGGCATGCGTCATTGGCCTCCAATCATTCGCCGCGTCGCCGCCGGAATATGAGCCATTGAAGGCCGGCGCGGAGAAGCTGATTGAAGACGGCTCGTATGCGAAGGCGCATGAGGCCTATGAGCAGGCCGGGGCGATGAATTTGGATATGGGGGACCGGCGGTGGGTGGATTTCCGGCTGGCGGACACGCTCTGGCGGTCGGAGGCGGCGACCCGAACGACGGACACGACGCAGCTTGACGCGGCGCGGCGGGAACTGGAGGCGCAGGTGCGGGACATCACGCGGGCGGAAGATCATGACCGGATTTGGGCGGAAGTGGAGGAATCGCTGGGGGATTATTTTTGGACGCGGCGGAATTCGATGGACTGGAACCAGGCCTGGCCGCATTACCAAAACGCGCTGGATTGGTGGGCCGGGACGGCGGACATTGAACTGGCCCGCGCGCGTTACTTGAAAATGGTGTGGGTGTGCGCGCATCCGCCGCAATTTGGTCCGCAGAACTTCTATTACGGCATGGGCGGGTACGGAAACATGCTGCCGCTGGAAATCCTGGAGAACGCGGCGAAAATTGCGCAGAGCGAAAACGACCAGGCGCACGCGCATTATTTGATTGCGATGACCTTGCGCAACCAGGGCGGCGAATGGGAACAGCGCCGGCGGGTGCCGGAGGAATTCGAGGCGGCCATCAAACCGGGCAAGACGACGGACTGGTATGCCGACGCGCTTTTCAATTATGCGATTTGGATGGAGGGCGGGGGCCGGATCGTGCGGCAGGCGGACGGCGGCTGGTCGATGCAGCCGGATTATGTGAAGGCCCTGGAGTTATACCGGCGGATCATGAAGGAGTTTGTTGAGGGCGAGACGCCGTACTGGCGATCGGCGCAGCAGCAGATAAAGAACATCACCGACCCGACGTTGAACGTGAGCGTGGCGAATGTGTTCCTGCCGGATTCGGAAATGCAATACACGCTGAACTGGCGCAATGTGAAACAGATTGAGGTGGCGCTGTACGCGGTGGACTTGACCAAGGACGTGCAACTGTCGGGGCAGGACGATCGAAACAATAACTGGCTCCAATCAATTGACCTTTCCGGGCGTGAGAAGGTGAAATCATGGTCGCGTGACACCAAGGACAAGGGCGATTACATGCCCGGCAACGAGACCGTGCGGCTGGACGGCAAGCTGCCGGCGGGCGCGTATGTGATCGAGGCCAAGGGTGAGGGAGTCTCCTCGCGCGACCTGCTGCTGGTTTCGGACGCGGCGGTGGTGTTGAAGACGTCGGGCAACCAGGCCCTGGTTTACATGTGCAATGCGCTGGACAGCTCGCCACAGGCGGATGCCACCGTCCATCTGTGGGAGCGTTGGATGGACGACCAGAAGTGGCATTGGCGGGACCGCACCAAGAAAACCGGGGCGGATGGCATCGCAGTTTTTGACCTGGAGCAAAAGCAGAGCGGCAATCAAATCTTTGCGGGAGCCGTGTCCAAGGACCGGCAGGCGTTCAGCACCGCGGGCGTTTATTTTAACAACAGTTCCGACCAGGAATGGAAAATTTACGCGACGACGGACCGGCCGGCGTACCGGCCGAAGGAGACGGTGCAATGGAAATTCACGGCGCGCAGATACAACGGTTCGGTGTACTCGACACCTTCGGACGCGGTGGTGGAGTACGAGATTCATGATCCGCGCGGCGCGAAGGTAAAGGAGGACAAGGTGACGTTGAATTCGTTTGGCAGCGCGTGGGGTTCGCTGGAGTTGACGGAGACGATGCCGCTGGGGGAATACCAGGTGATATTTTGGAACAAGGGAAAAACAGATCAGATCGGGAGCGCGTCATTGTTTCGATTGGAGGAATACAAGTTGCCGGAATTCAAGGTGAGCGTGCAGATGCCGGAGGAGAACGGGAAGAAGAAGGCGTTCCGTCTCGGTGAAAAAGTGACGGTGAACATCCAGGCGGATTATTATTTCGGCGGGCCGGTGGCGAACGCGGACGTGGAGGTGGTGGTCACGCAGAATCCGCTTTATCATTATTGGCACCGGCCGCATGAGTATCCATGGTTTTATGAGGATATGACGCCGGGTTTTCAAGGCGGCCGTTATTACGGCGGCCAGGGGCCGATCATCAAGCGGGAGACGATCAAGACGGACGCAACGGGCAAGGCGGCGCTGACGTTCGACACGCCGCAGGACAGCGGCCAGGATTTCGAGTACAGCATCGAAGCGCGCGTGACGGATTCGAGCCGTCGGGAAATCACCGGCAACGGCACGGCGCGGGTGACGCGGGAGCGTTATTCAGTTTATCCCGAACCCGAGCACAATCTTTACCGGCCGCAGGACAAGGTGACGGTGAATTTCAAGGCGCAGGACGCGAACGACCAGCCGGTGCAAACGGAGGGGACGGTGAAGGTCACGCGTGATTATTGGTATGAAGTCTGGCTCGCGCCGGACGGTCACGAAGTGAAGGGCGCGGAACTGGCGCGGTGGCAGGGTCGGGGCGCGGTGTTCCCGCCGGTGCCCGCGCCGGGCAATGCACCGTGGCGGCTGAAGTTTCGTGGTTATGAGCAGGACGCAATTTTGACGCAGACGGTGAAGACGGACACCAATGGCGAGGCGGCATTGACGTTCACGCCGGAACGCGCCGGGTATTATCGAGTGGCTTGGACGAGCGAGGATGATGCGGACACCAACGCGCCGCCGGGACCGCCCATCACTGCGGAGACGACGGTCTGGGTAGCGACGACGGCGACGACGGAGCTGGGGTATCGTCACGGCGGGATGGAAATTGTGGTGGACAAGGACACGTTCCGCACGGGCCAGACAGCGCCGGTGATGTTGAGCGTGCCGACGAGCGACCGCTATGTGTTGTTCACAGTCGAGGGGGAAAATCTGTTGAACTATCAACTGGTGCATGTGACGGGAACGGTGAAGTTGATTGAACTGCCGATTGAGGAGAAGCATGTGCCGAACATTTTTTTGAGCGCGGAGCTGGTGAGCGACCGGCAGATATATGAGGACACGAAGGAAGTGGTGGTGCCGCCGACGAAGAATTTTCTGACGGTGGACGTGAAGCCCGACCGCGAGCAGTATCAGCCAAAGGAGGAGGGGACGTTCACGATCACGACACTGGACGACAACCGGAAGCCGGTGCCGGCCGAGGTGTCGTTCGGGCTGGCGGATGAGGCGGTGTTTTACATTCAATCCGATTACGCGGGGGATCCGCGGCAGTTTTTCTTTAGGGACAAACGGGCGCACGAGGTGCAGACGCAAAGCACGTTCAACCAGAAGAGTTACGCGCGGTTGGTGGAATGGGAGAAGGGCGAATTGATAGATGAACGCGAGCGCGACCAGCGGCAGGTGATGAATTCCCGGCACGGCGGTGCGGATTACAATGATTACGATAAACTTGATGAAGCCAAGGACCAGGAGATGGACAGCAGCGGGATGGTCAGGTTGAGGAAAGGCATGGAAAACCGCAACTATACTTTCAGCGGCGGCGGGGGCATTGGTGGCGTTTCTGGCGGCCGGTTTTTTGCCGGGGATGGGATGGTTGAGTCGCTCTCGGCCGCCGTGCCCAGGAGCGCGCTGGCCGCGGCAGCCCCGCCCGGCGCCATGCCGATGAACGCTGACATGCCGATGCTTGGGATGCTGGAAAAAGCCAAAAGCCCTGGCGGCGGGGAGGAACCGGCGGTGCAGGTGCGGAGTGATTTTCGGTCCACGATTTTCTGGCAACCGGATGTGAAGACGGGCGCGGACGGCCGGGCAACGGTGAAGGTGAAGTATCCGGATTCGCTGACGGGCTGGCAGGCGATGGCGCGCGCGGTGACGGAGGGAAACCAGTTCGGCATCGCCACGACGAACACGCGAACGAAGGAACCTTTGATTGTGCGGCTGGAGGGGCCGAGGTTTTTTGTGGTGGGCGACACGGTGACGATTTCGGCGGTGGTGAACAACAACACGGAGGAGGAATTGACGGCAAAAGTCACACTGGATCCGACCGTGCCGGGGTTTGCAGCCAAGGACGCGATGGTGATGGAGTTGAAGGTGCCGGCGAACGGCGAGGCGCGAGCGGACTGGCAGATTCCGTTTCACGAAGCGGGCGAGGCGACATTGAAGGTGACGGCGCGCGGCGGAAAATACGCGGACGCGATGGAGAAGACGTACACAGTTTATGAGCACGGGATTGAGAAATTCATATCGAAGTCCGGCAAGGTGCGGGGCGATGACGTGACGGTGAAGCTGGACTTGCCGAAGGAGCGGCGGGCGGCGTCGACGACACTGTCGGTACAGGTGACGCCGAGCCTGGCGGTGACGATGCTGGATGCGCTGCCGTATCTCATCAATTATCCGTACGGTTGCACGGAACAGACGATGAGCCGGTTTTTGCCGACGGCGATCACGGCGAAGACGTTGCAGGACACGGGGCTGTCGGCGGAGGAAGCAATGCATCATATATTTGGCGGGATTGAAACGAATTCCGCAGCGGCGACGCATCCCGATGGGAAGCAGGACATGCAAAAGCTCGCGGACATGGAGAAGGCGAGCCTGGAACGATTGTATGATTTTCAACACGCCGACGGAGGGTGGGGCTGGTGGAAGGAGGGCGAGAGCGACCATTGGATGACCGCCTACGTAGTGTGGGGGTTGTCGCTCGCCCGGGACGCGGGCATCAATGTGAACGAGGACGCGCTGCGTCACGGGGCGGAGTATCTGGACAAACGGCTGGTGGAGGCGGACAAGAATTATGATCTGCAGGCGTGGATGCTGCATGCGTTGTCCGCGGAGCATGTGACGTTCAAGGAAAATGGGACGGGCAAGTTTGAAACGACGGCGATGGACAATCTGTGGACGAACCGCGACCAGTTGAATGCGTACACGCGGGCATTGTTCATCTTGGCCGCGCATAATTATGGTTCCGATGACCGGGCGAAGACGCTGGTGGAGAATTTGGAGAACGGCGTGAAGCTGGACACGGCGCCGGACACGTCGGTGGTGATGCAGGGGCCCCAGCAGACGAGCGCGGCGGTGATGGGGACGGCGCACTGGGGCGCGGACGGGATTTACTGGCATTGGTCGGAGAGCGGCGTGGAATCCACGGCATTTGCGCTGCGGGCGCTGCTGGCGGTGGACCCGACGAACAAGCTCGTCGAGCCGGTTTGCAACTGGCTGATCAAAAACCGGCGGGGCGCGCAATGGAACAACACGCGGGACACGGCCATCACCGTGCTGGCGATGAATGACTATCTGCGCGCGAGCGGGGAACTCGCGCCGGAACTGGAATATGAAGTGCTGGTGAACGGGGAATCCATCGCCAAGAAGAAGGTGACGCCGGCGGATGCGTTCAATGCGCCGAGCCAGTTTGCGGTGGACCCGAAATTGATCCGGGACGGGGAGAACGACGTGCGGATCGTGCGGCGGAGCGGGACGGGGGCGATTTATTTCGCGGCGAACGCGGAATTTTTCAGCCAGGAGGAGCCAATCACGGCGGCGGGAAACGAGATATTTGTGCGGCGGCAATATTACAAACTGGCGGGCCGGCCGACGCTGCTGAAGGGTTACGTCTATGACCGGGAGCCGCTGAACGACGGGGACAGCGTGAAGAGCGGCGAGCGCGTCGAGACGGTGGTGACCATCGAGGCGAAGAACGATTACGAATACCTGCTGTTCGAGGACTTGAAGCCGGCGGGGTTTGAAGCGGTGGAGATTCGCAGCGGACAGCCGTTGTATGCGAATGAACTGAAGTCCGGCGCGGTGGCGCAGAAGATGGGCGCCGCGACCAACACCAGCAGCATGAGTTACGAGGTGAACGAGGGGGACACGTTGAGCGAAATTGCGCGCGCGCACGGGACGACGGTGCGGGCGATTTTGCGGGCGAACGGGTTGACGTCCTCGCAAATAAAGGCCGGGGCGAAGCTGATGCTTCCGATGCGGCGGCCGGCGGTGGAGGATTCGGATTACACGGGCCAGGTGCGGTGGGTGTATGAGGAGTTGCGGGACCGGAAGGTGTCGCTGTTCATTGACAAGCTGCCGCAGGGGGTGTGGGAAATAAAATATGATTATCGCGCGGAAGCACCGGGAGATTTCCACGCCCTGCCGGTGCTGGGCCGGGCGATGTATGTGCCGGAGATTCGGTGCAACGGACAGGAAGTGCGGGTGAAGGTGGAGGAAAGCGACAAGGAGTGAGACATTTCGGAGTTAAATCGTGAAATCGTGAAACGTTACAACGAAACGGGCTCAAAAAATTCAGCGGCTATGAAAGGATTCATGGCGATATTGATTTTGGTGGCTGTGTTCTGTCCAGGCATTGCTTACGCCAAACGCGCAGCGCCGTCGAAGGTTGAGCCGGTCACATCAGAAGGCGTAAGGTATGTTGCTCCAAATGACGAGGGACTACACGGGTATGTGCAAGCGTGGGATGCCAAAACCGGCAAAATGCTTTGGCAGGCGACGGTCTTCCGCACCTCGATTGATCCGCGGGTAGAGGAGGATGTCCAAGATGTCTATATCAAGAAAATGAGCCTCGGAAAAGGCACGCTCTTTCTTGTTCTTGAGGACGAGCGCGAGTACGGTCTGGATTTGAAAACACGTGCGATCAAGCGTTTGGATTTAGCGCCTTGGCGCGGCAGGCATTTTTGGCTTGGCCAAGAATGGTTCTGATTTCATGGAAGGCATTAAGACCAGGGGTAAGATTAAGAGGGAGACTCTACTGGGGGATTCGCAGACGGTTTATTAGTTTTCAATTGTTTGCCAATGCAAATGCTGGAGTTGTGATCACGATGAACATGCTATACTTGCGCCAATATTCGACCCTTTTCTCTGGCTGCCTTGATTTTCGGGCGGCGGTGGCCCGGCTTTCCAGGCGTCATTTAGCATGCGCATTATCTGCCATCATTGGTCTGGTGCTCGTACCCGGATTTTCCATTTGTGAGGCAACCGCACAAACGAGCACGAACAGCCCGGTGCGGCTCAAACCGGCGATGTTCATCGATTACGAATTCACGCTTATTTCAGACAAGGACTATCTGTATTACTTCTTCATGGATAATGGCAGTGTGGATGAAACCTTTGGAAACAAAGGGAAAAATAGCCCAGCTATCGCTTTGGGGGAGGGTTGGAGGATAGAGCATGGCAACACATTGGTTTTCCTCGGAGTGTCAGACGCCATCGGCGCGGTACCGAACCCCGTGAGGCATACTTTACAGTTCAAATCCTTCGGTGAAAAAATTGTGGTCACGACCGACGGCCAAAGATTCAGGCGCTCAAAACTCAAACGGCCAGATTAAATCAATACAAATGCCGCCTGACAAACTGGCTCGGGTTGTCCCGGCTGGTCCCGCTTCGTCCCGGGTCCGTTTTTTTTGGCAGGCGCTTCTCGCGAAGGCAGGCAGAGCCTGCACCCAACGAAGAAAGGGAAAAATGGCCACGAAAGAACACAGATGGCACAGATTTCACGGAAGGGATTAAAATTAGGGGTAAAATTAAGAGGGGCGAATGGACGGTAGCTCGTGATTATTAGTTTTCAATTGATTGACAGGGAGTTGCATTAGCACCGCTTGACATGAAGGGCGGCGCGTGCGATTAGGAATTGTTGGTATTGCAGCGCCTAAACCGGCTTTCCTTCCTGAGGGCCGGTGCGGGGGACCCAAAAATCCCCGGGAAACCGGGGACGGGGCGCACGGCGGCAGGTAACTGTTGCCAAGGCCACTTCCATGGCCGAGCCCGTCAGCTAACCTCGCCGGCAATTGGAAGGGCGATCCTCTAGGGCCGCAGGTCGCGGCACCCAAGTTCACCCCGTTTAAAAACAGGTTGCGCCGCAATGCGGTCAACCACCGTGACGTGGTGTAACCACAGGAGAAAGGGTCGTTATGATGACGATGATTGTGGTGTTTGGGTTGCCGGTCTCCGGCTGGTGGTTCGTGCTGGGTGCATTGGTGTGCGTCCTGGCTTGCGGGCCGTATCTGTCGGGGATGGTTTTGATCCGGGAGCGGCAGGTGGGAGTGGTCGTCAAACGATTCTCCAGCCGGTCGCTGGCGCCGGGCCAGTTGATCGCGCTCGCCGGCGAGGCGGGCTACCAAGCGGACACGCTCGCGCCGGGAATCCATTTCGGGTTCTGGCGCTGGCAGTATCGAATCATCAAGGCGCCGGTGACGCTGGTGCCGCAGGGTGAAATCGCGCTGGTGGTGGCCGCGGACGGCGTGGCGATACCGTCGGAGCGGATTCTGGGAAAGGTCGTGGATTGCGACAATTTCCAGGACGCGCGGCGGTTCCTGACGGCGGGCGGCGAGAAGGGCCGGCAGCTTGGCATTCTCACCGCGGGCACGTATCGCATCAACACGGCGTTGTTTGATGTGATCACATCGGCGGACGCCGAGGCGCACGGGATGAACGCCGCGTGGCTGGAGTTGCAACGGGTGCAACCGGACCGCGTGGGAATTGTCACGGCGCTGGACGGACGGCCGATTGAACCGGGCGAAATCGCCGGGCCGCTGATTGCGGACCATGACAACTTCCAGAACGGCCAGGCCTTTCTGGAGGGCGGCGGGCGGCGCGGATTGCAGGAGCAGATCCTGCTCTCCGGGACGTGGAACCTGAATCCGTGGTTCGCGCAGGTGGAACAGGTGCCGATGCTGGAAATCCCGATCGGGCACGTGGGCGTGGTCATCTCGTTTGTGGGGATGGCGCACGAGGACGTAAGCGGCGTGGAGTTCAAGCACGGCGACCTGGTGAACGTGGGCCACAAGGGCGTCTGGGTGACGCCATTGTATCCGGGCAAGCATCCGGTAAACACGCGTATTATGCGTGTGGAACTGGTGCCGACGACGAACATCGTGCTGAACTGGGCATCGCGGACGGAATCGCATAATTATGATGCGAAGCTGTCATCGATCACGGTGCGGTCACGGGACGGGTTCGGGTTCAACCTGGATGTGGCGCAGATCATCCATGTGGGGGCGTTGGACGCGCCGAAGGTGATCTCGCGGGTGGGTTCGATGCAGAACCTGGTGGACCACGTGCTGCAGCCGATTGTGGGAAATTATTTCCGCAATTCGGCGCAGAACCACACGGTGCTGGACTTCCTGAGCGCGCGCAGCGAGCGGCAGACGGAAGCGGCGCAGCACATCCGGGCCGCATTGGCGGCGTATGACGTGCAGGCGATTGACACGCTGATCGGGGACATCAACCCGCCGGCGACGCTGATGCAGACGCAGACGGACCGCAAGATCGCGGAAGAGCAGCGCAAGACCTACGAGGTGCAGGAGGCCGCGCAGAAGCAGCGGCAGCAACTCGTGCGCGAGACGGCGGTGGCGGACATCCAGCAGCAAGTCGTGGGCGCGGAGCAGGGCGTGAACATCGCCGAGCTCCAGGCGGGCGCGCACATCAAGCAGGCGACCGGCGAGGCGGAATCGATCCGGTTGCGGGCAATGGGCGAGGCCGAGGCCATCCGGGCCACGGGCGCGGCGAAGGCGGAAGCCTACCGCGCGGGCGTGGAAGCGATCGGGTCGCAGGGCTACACGATGCTGCAGATGATGCAGGTCGTGGGCGAGCGGAACGTGCGGATTGTGCCGGATGTATCGGTGAGCGGCACGGGCAGCGGGAACGGCCTGCTGGACGGGATGCTCGGGCTGATGGTGCGCGAGCAGACCGCGGTGAAACCCGCGGACGTTAAAACGTGAAATGTTAAAACGGAAACACCGGCGGCGTCTCAGAAATGGGATGCCGCCCTTTTTCGTTAAAAACAAAGGAGTGACGACGCCAAGACGACAACCACGGATGGACAAGGACTGCCCGGATGAACCGAAAACTTGGAGCGAATTGAACCTGTCGGGCTCTAGTGGTTTGACAAAAGGCGGATGTTTGGTAGCTTTGGTGGTGTGAATGAGGAAGAGGCCATCAAACGCTGCGCGGAGGCGCCATCGAGGGATCCGCATGACACGCCCGCGTAGTGAGGTTCGGGAATTCAACTGCGCGAGCTCCAGCAGCGGAAGCCGCTGTCATTGTCACCGTTGATTACTCTTCGATAGTCGCCGCGATGCGAGAGAGGGCTTTAGAAGAATTTGACAAATGGCAGGACGTGGCCGAGAATAAGGGCGCGGTGACGGTGTTGGTAAGGAGGACGACCTGATTGTTTTGGTCGTAACAGACAATCTAAATATGATGAATTGCGAGCAGGCGGAGCCTGCACCCATTGTGAAAATGCGACTCTTTGATACGCAGAGAAAAACTGGATTATTTCTCGTGAAGAACGGTCCTTCCGGACTGGCACTAGGCGCGAAGGCAAGCAGAGCCTGCACCCCATTTAATTGCGAAATTCGAAGTGCGGAGCGTGGAATTGCCGACGGGAAGTACACGATAAAACACAATAAAACACGATGGTTGCAGATAATTTATTTTGTGATGCATGCGCGCGTAGGAATTGAGTGCCGCAACCCCTTCAGGGTAGCGAATCTTTTTTGCCATGTTACCCCGGGTAGGCTCTGTCCTAGCGGACCGCCACCAAATCGAGCCAACCCGGGGCTGAGTGATACAATCCCTTCGGGATTGAAGATGTTCCGCCGGGCCATAATCTTAGTCGACTGCCAAGAGCGGACGCGTGGTCGCAAGTATCTGATTTCTCGCCAGTTAGGGTCATTTTTCACGTTTTTCACCCCATTTCTCAGCCACAAGGGTTTGATTTCTCGCCGGTTACAGAGAAATGCCCTAAATTTTTTTTAGGATGGAAAATAAAATGCAAAAAGGCCAAAAAGCCCGGATTTATTGGGGCATCAAGGGGCCATGAACTCGGGAATGCTGAAATATCTCAGATGGAAAATGGAAAAATTGGGTTGGATTGGAGCGGAGAAGCGGCGTTTAATGGGACTTGACCAGCGGTACCTGACTTGCTATGGTTCGGGGCATGATATTGAATGTTCGGCAAGTTGTACTGGTAGTCGTCGCCGTTACCGGCGCCGGCACTGGGGCTTGTCGAAGCTGAACGAGATTTCGACAAAAAACCCACGGCCGGCAGCGGTCGTGGGTTTTTTTATGAACACCCGCGGCTGGCCGGCCATAACCCAGACAAAAACATGAGCAAGACAATCGAAGCCGCAAAAACAACGACCACCCGGAAACGCGCCGAGCTCGGCCCCGCCATGAAAGGGAGCGAGATATTGGTCGCGTGCCTTGAGCGCGAGGGCGTGGACACCATTTTCGCCTATCCGGGCGGCGCAAGCATGGAATTTCACCAGGCGCTGACGAAATCCAAGATACGGACGATTCTGCCGAGGCATGAGCAGGGCGGGGCGTTCGCGGCGGGCGGTTATGCGCGGGCAACGGGCCGCGCGGGTGTGTGCATGGCGACGAGCGGGCCGGGGGCGACAAATTTGGTGACGGGCATCGCGGACGCGTACATGGATTCGATCCCGCTGGTGGCGGTCACGGGCCAGGTGCCGCAGGCGATGATTGGCAAGGGCGGGTTCCAGGAGACGGATTTCTTCGGGCTGACGCTGCCGATTGTGAAGCACAGCTATCTGGTGACGGACATCAACGACATTCCGCGGGTGGTGAAGGAGGCGTTTTACATCGCGCAATCGGGCCGGCCGGGGCCGGTGGTGATCGATGTGCCGAAGAACATCCAGCAACAGCAGGCGCAGCCGGTGTTCCCGACAACCATCAATTTGCGCGGCTATGACGCGAGCCCGCGCGCG
>DATMLG010000135.1:0-5283 GCA_035570675.1 Verrucomicrobiia bacterium
CACTCATCCCGATGGGCGAATTGTCCCAGCGCTTCACCGAGCTCGATCCCAACACGCAATATTACATCTATTGCAAAACTGGCATCCGTTCCCTGAACGCGGTGCAGTTCCTCAAGGAACAGGGCTTCAAGTACACCAAAAGCGTCAAGGGCGGCATCGACGCGTGGTCGGACGAGATTGACCCCAGCGTGCCGCGCTACTGACGCATCATCGTCCCGACCCAACCCGCAGACTTGGTCCCAACCCCTGCGGGTTTAATAGTCTTCATTTATCGGCGCATTGCGCAGTGGAGTTGAGCTATTTAGGCTGATCCGGGTCTGGAAAAATAGCCGACGGGAAAAATGGAAGATTGGGATAGATCATGCCAGCAGCCAAAAGCCAATGGCATGTGCAAGTTGTTTTGGCATAAAGAGATACCAATATACCTAGGGACGGCGGGGAGTTTGTGGATCCCATTATGATGCTCACGAGGTGGGAGCAATCGAGGCGCAATTACGCGAAAGAAATGATAGGCGAAGCCGTTCGGGCGGCTGCAGCGTCATTTTCTTCAGTCTCAAAGAGCTTCAGGGCTGGGGTGGAATCTGCGCTTAAATATTCCGAGTGCAACAGGCCGTAGATGGCATGGTCCGCGAAGTGGTCATGTAGCCATTCGATATTGCGGACAATTCCCTCGAGCTTAAATCCGAGGCGTTCCGGAATTTTGCGGCTGCGGGTATTTTCCGTGGCGCACTCGATGGTGAAGCGATGGAGTTTCCAGGTGTTGAAGCCGTGCGCGATGAAAGCCCGGCAGCACGCGGTCATGATGCCTTTTCCCTGGTGCCCCGCATCCAGCCAGTAGCTCAGGACCGCGCAGCGGTTCATCCAATCAACGCTCAGGTGGTTGATCATTCCGCAGAAACGGCCATTGAACCAGATGCCGGCGTAAATCGCGCGGTTGACGGCGGATTGCTGCTGCCAGGCGGTGATGGCCCGGTCCGCATCGGCGATCGAACGCAGGAAGTCCAGCTGGGGATGCCAGCGCCGCAAATGCCCGCGGTTGGAGTCGATGATTTTGAACAATTCCGCGGCGTACTGACGGTTGATCAGCCGCAACTCCGTCTGCTCGTCAACTTGGTGGGAGAACATCTTCAACAGGGGCGCCTCGTTGCGGGGCATCACGCGGTCACATTCAAACCGCTGCCGTCGTTGTCGCCGTCGGCATCGGTTGTGGAATTCGAGTTCGCGCCGGTGGCTGGCGCGGTCGAGGTTGTGGTGTTGGTTGAAGCCGTTGGCTGCGCGGCGCTGGCTCCTTGAGGGGCCTTGTGCGCCGCAGAAAGGGCCGTCTGCAAATTTGCAAACGCCCGCTGCGCGCTGGAGAGATCGCCGGATTGGAGGGCGCCCGCCAGATTTTGATACGCTGAGTTCGCCTGATGGTTCCGGCCAAACGGCGGTTGAACCGCCGACGAGGAACTGCCCGGCAGGCTCTGCTGAAAAGTCGCGAGCGCGCTTTGAGCGGAGGAAAGGTCGCCGGATTGCAGGGCGCTGCCGACGGATTGAAACGCCTGGAGGGCCAGGGTGTTTGAGTTGGTGGGTTGGTACGGGGAGGCCGTACCGGCTACGCTGCCTATATTGCTCATATTACTGTCTTTCTTTTATTTTTATTTATACCGACTAACTGACGTCAGTGAGCAGCATATCCATTGCCACGGTGGAAAACTGGACAAATGCGAAGAATGCTCGCGCGCGCAATTGCCTTGTTTGGAATGGCTTCGGCAAGAACGCAGCGTGACCTTGCTACTTGCCGGATGGGAAGGAATGGCTGGCACCAACGCCCAGAAGATGGAGGTTTTTTCCGGCGGCGCGGAATTTTTTGACGGCCGCCTGATGGTCAATTTGAATCTGCGGAAAGGTGTCGTAATGAACGCCCAGAATCTCGTCGCAACGGATGAATTCAGCGGCCTTGACGGCGTCATCCACGCCCATGGTGAAGTTGTCCCCGATGCACAAGGCGGCGAAGGCGAGCGCGGTGGATTCGCCGATGAGTTTCATGTCCAGCGTGAGCGCGGTGTCGCCGGAATAATAGAAATTGCCGTCGCGGGTCTCAACGACAAAGCCGCCCGGATTGCCGCCGTAAGTGCCGTCGGGCAGGCTGCTGGAATGGACGGCGTTCACATATTTGACGCGGCCACAATCGAAATTGAAACCGCCGCCCTGGTTCAGGGCGTGGACGCGGGAGACGCCCTGTTTGGCGAGCCACTCGCAAACCTCAAAACCGCTGATGACCATGGCGCCGGTTTGGCGGGCCAAAAATACCGCGTCGTCCAGATGGTCGTCGTGCGCATGCGAGATGAGAATGTAATCCGCGGCGATGCTTTCGATGTTGATGCCGCGCGCAAGGGGATTCGGACGGATGAACGGATCGAAAAGCAAAGTTTTGCCGCCAGCTCCGACCGCGAAGCAGGAGTGTCCGTAATAGGTGACTTTCACGGGGTCTTGGCAGGTTCGGGTTTGGCCCGGAAGTAAACGGCCACGTTGCCGACGCGCATGATGAGATGGCTGGCGGTTTTTTCGGCGAGGGCGGGCGCGAGGGTTTTCTTTTCATCCTTGAACTCGGCGAACTTAACCTTGATGAGCTCGTGCAGCGCAAACGCATCCTTGAGGCCGCTGACAAAGGCGTCGCTGAGGCCGGCCTTGCCGACCTTGAACATGGGTTCGAGATGCTGGGCGCGGGCCTTGAGTTTCCGGATTTCGGGATTGGTCAATGGTTGCATAAAAGTCAGGTGACGCCGGCAACCTGGAAGCCCTCCTGTTCGAGCAGGGCGCGGATGCGGGCAGGCTGGTCGCCCTGGATTTCGATGGTGCGGTCGCGCTTGGTGCCGCCGCAGGCGCAGGCGGATTTCAATTTTCCGGCGAGCGCCTCGATATACGCGTGGCCGATGTTGGGCGCGAACTCGTGGACGACGATGACGGTTTTGCCGCCGCGATGGGCCTTTTCACGGCGCAACACAACACGGCCATATTTGGACGGGCGGGGAAGTTTTGGCTCGCCGGGTGCGGGAGGCGGTGTGGCCGGGCCGTCGGGAAGCCCGGTGGCGGTCAACGCGGCAAAGGGATTGTGCAGGGCCACGCCGGTCGGGGAAAGATCGAGCTTGGGCTTTTTGGCCATGTCACTTGAAGGCCAGGTCGAGGCGCTGGAAGTCGGTGGCCTCGGAACGGGTGCGGATGAGCATGGGTTCAAGGAGCTTGCGGCCCTGGAAAAATCCGCTGGAAAGGCCGTTGAACCAGGTGCCGTCGGGCTGACGCACGCGGCTGAGGGTGTAACTGCATTGCGTGAGCGTGCCGATCATCCCGCCCCAAAGCGTGACTTCGCCCTGCAAATGAATTTCGGCGCGGGCGATCTCAAATTCCTGCGCGTCAATCCACACGGTGCCGGCGACCTGGTTGAGGAAACGGTCGACGAGATGATTCTCGGACAGATTGGGCAGCGGCTCGAAGGCAAGTTCATAGGTGGCGCGGCCGTTGATGGGCAATTCGCGAATCAGCCTGAACTTGTATTTCGCCACCAGTTCCGCGGTAAGGAAGTTTTCGCGTTCATCGCCTTTTTTGCCGGGCTTGCCGTCGGCCAATTTCTGGCGGGCGGCCAGGTCCTGCGCGTCCTGTTTCTTCTGTTCGTCGGCGGAGAGATCCTGGCCGTTGAGCTGAATGAGCTTCAGCGAGGACAGGCCGGATTCGACACGGACTTCGTAAAGTTTTTCGTGGCGATCTTTCAGATGACCCTGCGAATCCAGTTCGTCGGTGACGGTATGCTTGGTGTAACGGTACGGAGGGCGGGCTTCGCGGGCGATGGGTGATTCGGCGCGTTGCACGGCCTTTGCGATGATGTCATCGGCGGAAAGGGGCGTCTGGGCATGGACGGCGAGCGCGGTCGAAAGGCCCAAGACAAGCAACCCGATCCGGACGAGCACTGGGTGGCGAGGCAAATTTTTCATTATGGCATAGAATGCCTTGGGTGGGGGCAGTTGGCAAGGGGGAGAAAGGCGCGAGAAGGAGTCATTTTTGGGATTGCAGAACCGGCGGCGGCGGCTAAAATCAGGATAAATCCGTCAACCCCCATACTTATATGTATTTTGGCGTAGATTATTATCCGGAGCAATGGGTGTATCCTTACGCAGGCACGGCTGACAAGCCCGAGTCCCGGTGGGCTGAGGACGCCGACTTGATGCTGGCCGCCGGCGTCAACGTGGTCCGCATGGGTGAATTCTCCTGGGGCATTTGTGAGCCGGAGGAGGGAAAGTACGACTTCGACTGGCTGAAACGGGTGATGGACGTGATGAAGAAGGCGGGCATCAAGGTGGTGCTGGGCACGCCGACGGCCGCGCCGCCGATCTGGCTGGCCAAAAAATTTCCCGAGATTCTGCCGATTGACGACCACGGCCGCACCCGCCACGAGGGCACGCGGCGCGCCTGCTGCCTGAACAGCGACGTGTATTGGGATTATTCGCAGCGCATCGTGCGCGCGATGGCCGGGGCGCTGGGCAAGCATCCGCAGCTCATCGCCTGGCAGATTGACAACGGCCTGGGCGGGCATCTTTCGGAATTCACGTACAACGAACAAACGCGGCGCGACTGGCATGCGTGGCTGGAGGCCAAGTACGAAAAAATCGAGCGGCTGAACGTGATGCTGGGCCTGCGCCACTGGGGCCAGGTGGTCACGAACTGGGACCAGGTGCCGATGCCGCGCCACGCGCCGACGCTCCACAACCCGTCGCTGGTGCTGGACTGGATGCGGTTCAGCAGCGACACGATCCTGGCGTTCGTGAAGATGCAGGCGGATTTGCTGCATGAACTCACGCCCGACTGCCCGGTCACGAACAATCTGCGCGCGCTCCACCGGCGGTTCGACCATTTTGACGTGGCCGCGGTGCTGGATTTTGTGTCGGTGGACAGCCAGGTGGCCATCAAATCGCGGTCATCAGAGATGGCCTGTGAACTGGACATGATGCGTTCATTGAAGAAAACGGGCATACGGACGCCGGACGGCAACGAGGGTTTTTGGGTGATTGAACAAAAGGCGGGCCAGGTGAACTGGCAGGACGTGAATTCGCTGGTGCGTCCGCAGGTGTTGCGGCTGTTCACGTACCAGTTGATTTCGCGCGGCGCGTCGGGCGTGCTGTATTTCCGGTGGCGGCAATCGCGCATCGGGACGGAGAAATTTTACGGGGCGGTGCTGCCGCACCACGGCCGCAAGGACGCGCGGACTTACAACGAAATCAGCCAGGTCGGGGACGAAATCAAGCTGCTCGG
>DATMLG010000136.1:0-20517 GCA_035570675.1 Verrucomicrobiia bacterium
CCAGGCCGTTGTCCCCGAAGGGGATCTTGGATTTTTCGGCCGTGCGCCGCGCCTTGAGGCTCTTCGCGATTTGCGCGGTGGAAAAGATTGAATTGCCCTTGAAGGTGACGGACCCGACCTTGTACTGGCGGCCCTCGCTGACAACGAACTGTACAATCATCTTGCCCGGGACGGGATAGACGATGTTCGTGCCGGTGAGTTCGAAGTCAATGTACCCCTCGTTGCGGTAAAATTCCGCGAGCAGGTCCGGGTCGTCGTCAAAGTCCTCCTGCTTGAACACGCCGTTGCCGGTGAGGAAGGAGAAAAGCCAGTGCCGCTTGGTTTTTACGACCGAACGCAGTTTGCTCTGCTTGAAGGCGTGGGCGCCGATGAACTGCACGTCCTCGATTTTTATCTTGGGTTTTTCC
The DNA here is from genome assembly GCA_035570675.1 of Verrucomicrobiia bacterium. Lineage (GTDB taxonomy): Bacteria > Verrucomicrobiota > Verrucomicrobiia > Limisphaerales > Pedosphaeraceae > DATMLG01. The sequence continues at coordinate 408 of DATMLG010000136.1, forward strand.
GTCACCTGGAACAGGACGCCGGCCTGCCCGCGCGACTGGTCCACATTTATCAGTTCGTAGCGGACGCTGGTGCCGGTGTAGCCCTTGTCCTGATAAAGTTTTTCCATCGACTGCGTGTCGTTGAGAAGCTTCAACTCGTCAAGCCGGTCGCCGACGTGCGAGGCGGCCTTCTTCAGCAGCTTGGAAGTTTTAATTTCCGTGTTGCCGTCCACGGTGATGCTGGTCAGCCGCATCTTGCCGACCAGGACGTAGGTGACCACCACGCCTTCGTCGGTCTGCCGTTCCTTGATGACGATGTTCGCGAAGAGGCCCGTGGCGTAGAGGTTGGGGATGTCGTCATAGACGACCCGGCGATTGTAGACATCGCCCACCTTGACGTGGATGTTGGCGCGGACGAGGTCGGCGCTGGCCACCTCCGGGCCGACGTTCGTGACCTCGATGGAGGAGATGCGGTCGGACGCGAGCTGGGCGCGCGCGACCGGCAGGGAGCAAAAAAACAGCAGCAACCCGAGGCCGCCATGGCGGATCAACCAGTTCATTGGTTGTAATCAACCGGGGACGGCGTCGTCGCTGATTTTTGCGGCACTTTCAAATCGCGTGTATTGTTTCAGGAACGTCAAATGGACGTCGCCCGTCGGGCCGTTGCGCTGCTTGGCGATCAAGAGGTTCACGGGCATGGCCTCGGATTCCTCGCCGGCGGCTTCTTCGTCTTCCCGGCTGGGCTTATACAGCAGACAGACGACATCCGCATCCTGTTCAATGGCGCCGGACTCGCGCAGGTCGGACAGCCGCGGCTTGCGGTCCTTGTCCTTCTCCAGTTCGCGGTTCAACTGGCTCAACACGATGACGGGAACATCGAGTTCCTTGGCCAGGGATTTGATGCCGTTGGAGATGTCCGCGATCTCCTGCTGCCGGTTTTCTGCCCGTTGCGCAGTAGAATGGAGGAGTTGGAGGTAGTCAATGACAAACAACTTGATGCCGTATTGTTGGAACATGCGCCGCGCCTTCGCCCGGAGTTGAAGAATGGACAGCCCCGAGGAATCGTCGATGAACAGCGGGGAACCAGCGAGCCGGCCCGCCGCGTCGGTTATTTTTGGGAAATCTCGCTCGACCAGGAACCCTTCCTGCACGTTGCGCAGGTTGACGCGCGAACGTGAACACAACATGCGCATCACCAGGGATGGCGCGGTCATTTCGAGACTGAACACGCCCACTGGTAACTTCTGCTCAACAGCCACGTGCTCGGCAATGTTCATGGCGAGCGAAGTCTTGCCCATGCTGGGACGGGCAGCGACAACAATCATTTCCCCGCCACGCATTCCGCTGGTCATCTTGTCCAAGTCCGTGAACCCGGTGCCGACGCCGGTCAACATGCCCTGGCGCTGGTGAAAATCCTCGATGGTATTGATCGCCACCTTGACCAATTCCTTAATCTTTATGGTCGTCCCCTCGACACGCGATTCCCCGATACCTAGGATTTTGCGCTCAACCTCGTCCAGCAACTCTTCCACGTCGCCAGTATGGTCATAAATACGCCCCACCACGTCCGTGCATGTCCGGATCATGATGCGGAGAACGTATTTCTCGAGAACAATATTGATATAATATGGGAGATTAGCTGCAGACGGCACCGTATCAGCCAAATTCATGAGATATGAAATACCGCCTAATTGTTCAAGGATCTGCTTGTCCTTGAGCTTTTGTTGGAGAGTAATGATGTCAATTGCTTCTCGTTTATCATACATCTCCACCATCGTTCCGTAGACGGCCTGATGACGGAGATCGTAGAAAACCGCCGCGCCGCCCTTTAATTTCTCAATGCATTCACCCAAACAGTCGTTGGGAGAGAGCATGACGCATCCCAAAACGCCCTGCTCGGCCTCAACCGAATGTGGAGGCAAGCGGTCAACGTTTTGTAAAACTGCTCCCGATGCTCGGCGGCCGCCGGTGCTGCGCAAGTCTACACCCGCCGACACAGGCTCAGGACCAGATGGAGAAGAATTACTCATTACAACGACAGTGACTCAATCCCTGCTTTTTATCACCTTCTTAAGAGGGTCTGCAAGTACCAACAGGGCCTTCAATCGGCGAATGAGGCTTCGTCGGAATCGGATCGGGCTGTGCCCGGAGGGCGGGGTGGGGTCGATTTCGCTACGCTCATGCGCTCCAACTCTTCAAAGAGTTCTTTGAACCCGCAAGGATGCCAGTCGGCGTCGAGGTTTTCGCTGACTCGTATATTTGAAAATGCCCGTTTTGCGATCTCGTCCGAAAAATCCCGCTCCCGCCCAGCAGACGCAGCATTCCAAGGGTCCCGAAAGCCTGCTTCGATTAAATCCTCGTCCACATACAAATCCCACTTCTTGCTTTTGGAGTTCAAACGAATCGAAACGAGACGTAAACCGGATGGAAAGATGTAACACTCGTCCATAATAAAAGAAAGTTTGGCTATCAAATACAAGCACTCACGCGTTAATCACGGAGTCAATCATGGCAGAAGCATGACCTCAAGCGCCGCCGGGAAGCAACGCCATTTTACCAAACGTTGCGCACAAGTTGTTCGCCGGTTCCAATCAATTGTCCGGCGAGTCCAGAGGAAGCTCGGAACTGCCGCCGTGATTTCCCGGTTTCAGTTGCCCGTAAATCACGATGCCCAGGTCGAGCACAAACAGAAAGACGACCACGTCATCCATGAACGAAACCAGGGCCGGGTTCGAGATAAATTGTTCGGCGCCCCAGAGGATGAAGGCCAGCGACACCAGGAGGCCCAGAACCGTTTGCGCGCGGGTCCGAGGAACGACAAACTGGAAGGTGGCAAAGGCGATGCCGATAAGAATCAATGGGACGGCGGATCTCAATGTCCAGGGAAACAGATGAGGTTGCGCGCCATGAAGGAAGCGAAACACAAGCAGCAGTACCGCCGTGGAAAGGGCGAGAATCAGCGCGATGGCGCTGATGATGCGAAGCGCGATTTTGCACCGGGTGAAAAAAGTACCGCTTTGCGCGCGCCGGCCCGGGCTCAGGCAATCGCGAAGGGAGGGTTTTGCCCGCTCGATCATGCGGAGGGAAATAGCGGACGGATTGGCCGCTTGAAGTCCGGCTGCGGAGTTTGCGAAAACATTGCCATCATGGATAATTCGACACGAATGGACGAAGTCACCCAAGAAGCCATCTCATAAATGCCCGCAGCGGCGTTAATCGGATAAGAATGAAGACAAAGCATGGCAGGCCAGGAGAAAGAAAAATCCCCCCGAGCGGTGGTTCTTTTGCCCGCCCGCTTCGTTGTTCGTCGGTCACAGCCCCTGCGGGGATGCTCCCTCCTCACGCCTTGCGGGTGGTCAAAATCTCTCACCGCGCCATCTGCTCCCATTTCTGAGATGACTTCCAGTAAAAAACGGGGCCGCCGCCATAAATAAACTGCAAATTCCTGCAAGGCAACGGACGGAGCTTTTTGAACGAGGACCGCGCGGCTTACAATTGGCTTGCCCCCGGCCGGATCGAGTTTATTCTACCGCAGCCCGGATTTTTAAAACTCGTGCCGGATTAATGACAATAGTTTATTCAGCGGCCGTCAAGCGCGCGGCAATTTTTATGGCGCTTTGCGGCCTGTGCGCCGGCCTTGCCGGCCGCGGCGCGGCGGCCATCCTTGAATATGGCATTCCCTCCGTCAATGCGCAGCCGAACGGCATGACACCGGGTCCCGACGGCGCGGTCTGGTTCACCGAGTATGCGGCGGGCCGGATAGCGCGCATTGACGTGAACGGCGTGGTGAGCGAGTATTTGATTCCCCCGTCGCTGAGCCGTCCGTACAATATTGTAAGCGGAGGTGACGGATCGAATCTTTGGTTCACAGTAGCAGCCTACAATGCGGTGGGACGCATCTCCACGAACGGTGTCTTCCAGCTATTCGCGATTCCTTTCGCCGTGACCTGCACGGGCATGACGATGGGGCCGGACGGACGGCTCTGGCTGCTGGATTTTGGCCCGGAGTACATACAGGGCATGGTGACCAATGGCGGCGTCGTCGCGCTCACGCTCAGCAACAGCATTGTGACCGGGGCGGCTTATTACAATTCAAACATGACCGTCAACAGCCGGCCGGGCAACATCACGACCGGCCCGGACGGAAATCTTTATTTCACGGAGCAGCTTGCCGGAAGGATCGGGCGCATCACGACGAACGGGGTCATCACCGAGACGGCCATCTCTCCGACGAACACCTCGCCACTTGACATCACAACGGGGCCGGACGGCGCGCTCTGGTTCACGCAGGCGGCGACAAACTTGCTGGGCCGCATTGACACGAATCTCAACATCACCCAGTTCGTTCTGCCGACGAACAACTCCGCCGGCGCCATCGCGGATGAACCCAACGGCATCACGCTGGGCAAGGACGGCAATTTGTATTACACCGATTCGCCCTCCGGAATCGTCGGGCGCGCCACGGTGAGCGGAACGAATTTCACCGTCACCCAGTTTTATACGCCGACGACCAACGCCAATCCCTGGCTGATTACTTCGGGACCCGACGGCAACATCTGGTTCGGGGAGTTGAGCGCCAACCAGATCGGCAAGTTCGTGCTGCCGGTGCCTTTGAGCATCCACCTGACCAACAGCCAGGTGACCATCTCGTGGCCGACCAACGTCGGCACCAGTTTCACGCTGCAGGAAAATTCGGGCTTCAACCCGACGAACTGGGTGCCGGTGACGAATGTGCCGACGACGAACGGCAGCAACTTCACGGTCATCATCACCGCGACCAACGGTCCACCGACGAACAGCCTGTTTTTCCGGTTGATTGATTAGCGCGTCGCTTGACTCGCCGCACGGGGTCAATAGACTTTCCACCATGATGCGTGATCGACAGCAAGGTTCCGTGACGGGGCATTTTCTTGTACGGCCATGAGAAAGCCATCAGTCGGTATCATCTTCCTGACGGTGTTCATTGACCTGATCGGCTTCGGCATCATCATCCCGCTGCTGCCGCTTTACGGAAAGGCATTTCAGGCAACTGGTCTGGAACTGGGCCTGTTGGGCGCAATTTTTTCCATCATGCAGTTCATATGCGGGCCGTTGCTCGGGCGGCTCTCGGACCGGATCGGGCGGCGGCCGGTGCTGCTGTTGAGCACGGCGGCCGCGGCGGTTTCCTATGTCATTTTCGCGTTCGGCTCCGGGTTGCAGGGTCACACGGCGCTGATGGTCCTGTTCATTTCGCGGGGACTCGCCGGCGCCTGCGGCGCGAACATCACCGTGGCCCAGGCTTACATCGCGGACATCACGCCGCCGGCGGACCGTTCGCGTAAAATGGGCTTGATCGGCATGGCATTTGGCCTGGGATTTATTTTCGGCCCGCCAATAGGGGCGCTGGCACGAAATCAGTTCGGCATCACCGGACCGGGCTGGGTGGCGGCGGCGTTTTGCGCCACGAACTTCCTGCTGGCATTTTCAATCCTGCCGGAAAGCCGGAAGCCAAGTTCGGAACACGTCGCGCGGCGCCCGCATCTCGACCAGTGGTTTCACACGATGACCCGGCCAAAGGTGGGGTTTTTGATTTATATTTTTTTCCTGGCGACATTTGCCTTCACCTGTTTCGAGTACACCCTCGGCCTGCTCATCTGTCAAAAATTCGATATCGACGTTAAAAGTGTGCGGGCAACAAATTTGCAGGGTTATCTGTTTGCGTATGCGGGAGTCATCGGCGCGTGTGTGCAGGGCGGGTTGACGGGACGGCTGGTGAAAAAAATGGGCGAACCAAAGCTGATTGCAACGAGCCTGTTCCTCGTTGCCATCAGCCTGGGAACACTTCCTTTTTTCGACGTTTGGACTTCACAAGTATTTCTCCACTGGACGGCACTGCTGGTGCTGCTGGCAATATTGTCCATCGGTTCAAATCTGACGCGGCCGCCGGTGTTTGGGATGATTTCAAATCTCACGTCGGCAGATGAACAAGGCGTGACCATCGGCGTGGCGCAAAGCATGGGGGCGTTGGCGCGCATCCTCGGTCCGATGACGGTCGTGCCGCTGTTTTACAAGATGCCTCCCCTGCCCTACGTGATTTGCGGCGGGGTCTCGCTCTTGACGGGTCTGCTGGCCTGGCAACGACTTTCAAAGGGATACGAACGCCCGGCGCAGGTGGTTCCGGTGGAAAAAGCGGAGGCGTGAGCGCGTATACGGCTTGCCGAATGGGCGTGTATGGGGTAGGATGTTGACAATGAATGCTGCCGCGATTCAGAACGAAGCTCTGAACCTTTCCGCCACGGAAAAGGCGAAGTTAATTGACCTGCTTTGGGATTCGCTGTCTGAACCTGAAATTAAGGCGCGGGAGTCAGCATGGGCCGCAGAATCTGAACGGCGCGTTGATGCCTTTGAGGCCGGCAAGCTCAAGGCCCGGGATGCCGGCGAAGTTTTTGGGGATTTGAAAAGAGACCTGCGCAGTTGAAGTGAAAGTCCGTTTCACCTCAGCAGCGGAATTGGAAATTCGGGAGGCGCTCCTGTATTATGAGGCGAATCAGCAGGGACTTGCCACCGAGTTTCTGGCTGAAGTGGAGGCCGCGACCGATCGCATAACATCTCACCCTCATGCCTGGGCTGCAATATCACCCCGGACGCGACGATGCCGGACGCATCGTTTCCCTTATGGCATCTTCTACCAAATTCGGAACGACGAAATACTTATAGTTTCCGTTATGGACCTCCGCCGCGATCCGAAACGCTGGGAGCATTTTTTGTAAAAGCGGAGGCGTGAGGCGAGAGATTGGTGCGGTTTGAATCAATTCTTCTCGGCGTGGTTCTGCTGGCGTGAATGGATACCGGTGACTCTTCCAGCGATAAACCACCAAGCCAGAGAGGCCACAAATCCGATGGCGCCTAATAAGATCGGCAGTTTTCCGGCGTATATAACCCACTCCTGTTGGTCCGGAACCAAATCCGGCGTTGCAAGCGCCATACCAGCGCAGCCCAATGCCATAAATCCGAGCGAGACGTATAATGCTATCCGGAATGAGCGCTTGGAATTCATGCTTCTCTCATCGAAACATGAGCCCGCCATGTCAGAAAATCAAGCCATAAGCCGCAACCTGCATCAGCCCGTTCCCCCAATTACGATTCAAAAACTCGCCATCAATCCTTCATGCTCTCGGGATCGAGGCCGACGCTGCGGCACCATTCCTGATAGGCGAAGGGGGAAATTTCGGAGGGTTTGATTTCGCTGCGGCCGCCCCAGAAGACGTTCGTGTAACTCACGGGCATGCCGAGGTTTTTCAAATGCGTGTCAATTGCCGCCTTGTGCTGGAGAACCAACTCCTTGTCCGTGCCGTGGGCGACGGCCATGACGTTGACGTCGCGGAATTCCGGCCCGCCTTCGCGCCAATAGGCGTGGGTGAGGATGTGATGCCGCCCGACTTCCCGGCCCGCCTCGATTTCCCGCCCCGCCGGCACGGCCCAGTGGAACAGCGCGTTGAAGCGCGTGACGCGCTCGCCGCCGGCCGATGGTTTCACGTGCTCGAGAAAGGTGGAGAAGCGGCCAATCACCTTGCGGCGGTTCAAGTCTTCCGCGACCTCGTAAAAAACATCGAGCGGCACGCCGGCTTCGTTGGCGCGGAACTGCCAGATGTTTTTCACAATTTCCTCAAGCGCAAATTCGCGCTTCAAGGCGGTCAGCACGCGCCAATCCAGTTCGCTGAGTTTGACGACATTGACATCCATGACTTCGGCCGGGACTTCGGCCTTGCTGCCGATTTCCAAGCCGCGCCGGCGCACATGGCCAACGCCGAGGGCGAAAAGCTTTTTCGCCGGCATGAGCCGGTAATGTTCGCCGCCGGTCTGGCGCAAAAGAAATTCGGCGTGTTTCCGCATCGAAAAACCCTGCGGCACCTTCAGCGTGGTCCACAGGCGGTAATTGGAACCGGGCGTGGCGGGATCGGCGGAGCGGATGACGACGTGGCCGGAGAACGGGTCGTTCTGGAACATGAAATCGAAGGCGGCGTCGAGGCGGTCGGCGGGCATCTGCCAGGCGACTAGCGAGCCGGAGGCGAGGTTCGTGGCCATGAGCGTCTGGCGGACGCGGCGGATGGTGCCGGCGCGGAGCATCGCCGAGATGCGCTCGGTCACCACGGGCAGTTCCACACCGGAGAGGCGGGCAATTTCGCGGAATGGATCGCGCTGGAAGCCCTGGATTTTGTCTTCGGAAACGGCGAGGATGCGGGCGTTGACGGCGTCGCTGGTTTCAATGGGCACGGTCGGCAGATTCATTCGGGGAACAGCGTAGCACAAGGGCGGTTGGAATTAAAGGAGGGATTCGGCAGGCGGAGCCTGCACCCATTGTCAACGCAAGGCGCGCAGGCGGAGAGAGACAACCACGGATGGACACGAATGAACACGGATTTTTAACGCAAGGACGCACCCGCCTTCGCTGAAGCTACGGCGCGGCAAGCAGGACGCAGAGGCGCGGAGGCGGGAACTTGCAAAGGGATTGGGAATGGTTATTCTCGGGGATGACGGCGAAGAAAACTTCTGGACCTACAGACCGCAAGGTAACTTGTGCATATTTATGAAACGGGACCACAGATAGGCGTCATCACCGGTCATGAAGTTTGAACTGAAGCCATTCAATCGCAACGTGCCGGATAAAGACCTGCTCGCCGATTTGGTTCTCGCCCACTCTAAACTCAGTTCGGAAGGCAAGAGTTTGACATTCCGCAATTACAAGGCGGTAGGAAAATACGGGCCCTCGACGATTAGCTGGTTTGGTTTTGGAAGTTGACCATGTTATCGCGTGGTCAAATTGCGGCGAAACGATTGAAAGCAATCTGCGAACTCTGTGTTTCGATTGCAACCGTGGAAAGGGTGCAACATGACGCCTAATGACCCCGTTGATTTGGTCAATCTGAAATAAAGATTTTTTGGAGGGCGGCCGAGAGAATGCTCGCCCTCACCTATGTCCTCTCCCCCAGGAGCCCGCCACGAGTCAGTTGCCCAATGTGGGACGTGCGCTTCGCGCATTGTGGTCCCCCACAAAGCGTTGTGGCGCTCCTTCCGGAGTGGCAATGGGAGAAACGATTTCAGCGTTGGTTGCAGGATAGTGGAGGGGGAATTGGCTGAGCCGCTTGGGGCCGCTTGGGGCCGCTTGAGAACGAACTGGAGCAGGCGGACGTTGCATCGTTAAATCGTGAAACGTTAACAACGGGAGGGAAAAGGATCCAACCGCGAATGGACACGAATGGACGCAAATGAGTGCACCTCACCCCCGCCTTCGCCGTGCTACGGCGGGACAAGCGGCCCAATGGCTTCCCAAGGCCGCCACAAATCAGGCGCCCCGAACGAGACGTTCTCTTCGAGAACGGTGGTCGCGCAAAGTGGTCCCCCAGGAGAGGATTTATTAAACGCGTGAAAGCACAAAAACTAAAGCCCCCTTACACAACGGAACCCAAAGGCGTTGTTGGCGCCGTACGGGAAGTAGAAGCTGCGATAAGCGCACCGCACGAAGATGGCGTAGCTCTGCCAATTGCCGCCGCGCGTCACACGGTTGTTCCCGGAGGCCGGCCCGGTTGGATTGATAGTTGTCGGTTGACCATACGGCGTTCCAAACCGATCCCAACACCATTCAAACAAATTCCCCGCCATGTCATTGAGGCCATAACCGTTTGGCGGAAAATAGCCCACGGGACTTGTGAAAGGCACGTGTCCAGCATCGAAATTCGTGTTGAAGCCGGTGTAGGGCCCCAAATCGTAAGTGTACCCGCCAGTATTGGTTGGATTTGGATCGGCGAGGTAATCAGCCTGGCTTTCAGATATCGTGTCGCCCCATGGAAACCGCTTACCGCTCAACCCGCCACGCGCCGCCTTCTCCCACTCCGCTTCCGTCGGCAGCCGGTACCCGTTCGTCTCCCAGTTCGCATAAACCGTGGTGCCATCGTCCCCAACGGTGAACACCTGCGTCAACTCCGGGTCCGTGTAATACACCGGCGTCAAACCTGCCTCCTGCGACCGCGCATTGCTCCACTTCAACGCGTCGTACCAATCCACCGTCTCCACCGGTTGCACGGGTTGATTGCTTGTCTGTGCCAAACCGGCATGCGCAAAGGTGTAGCCATTATTCGTGGCATAATCATATACCGCCTGCCATTGGGTGTAGCTCACCAGATTCACGTCCATATAAAACGCCGAAACATAGACGTTCGTGGGAATCGCATTGGTGTCGCCATCCAGCGTGTCCCCCATCGTGAACTCACCGTCCGGAATGAACGCCATGCCGTCGCCGGCGGGAGGAACCAGCAACAACCGAAAGAACCTTGCGGAAGAAACATTGGTGACCGAACAGGCAATCTGCGAGCCATAATCAGCCGGGAAGGCATCCGTGACCGACAACCAATTAGGCGAAACCAGATTGGTCGTGCCCTGCAAAACGGCGTTCGCGCCGCCGCCGCTGGCCGGCCAAAAGAGAATGAATTGATTATTCGTCGGCACAATTCCCAACGCCGGTTGCGCCACCACAGAACCAACGCCGGCCAGCAAGGCCATGCCGATGAAAAAACATTGGAGTCTGGTTTTCACAAGAATTTAAATTGCCCGATTGTTATGAAGCTCTGTTCTAAAAAGGCCGTTGTACTCTTCAGCCGATGGAAATGCAATAAAATTGGCGGCAGACATTGGGTATTCGCCGGGAGTGCAATCAGCGTGGCCAAGAAACCGGCTTGCTCAAGCTGCCAGAGTGACCGCTCGATCCTTGGCCCGGAAGGGGATGAATTTAACCACGAAGCAGGGTGCTAGCGCACAGCCATCAAGCCTGCACCCAATGTCAAACATGATGAACAGGGAGGAAAAGGATCCAACCACGAACCTGCCGCGACGGGCGCGAGCACGGCGGGCGGACACAAATGTCGAAGGGGGCAGGAATTGGGAAGGCGGTTTGGCAAAATTCCGCAGAAGTACGGATGACCGCATAAATATGTGGTGGCTTTTTAAAAATGGACCTGATAGAAAAGCAGCAACCACAAACCTAACCTGACAACCATGCAAATCAAACCTCTTATACTTCTGCTCGCGTCGGCGACGGTCGCCGCGTTGAACGGCTCCGCGCAGACCACCTACAACGGAAATGGCGGCACCGGCTTCGGTGGCGCGGTGGGCAACGGCAGCGTGACCATCAGCGACACGTCCAGCAGCATGACGGTCACCTTCAACCGCGGCCTCTCCGGCAACCTGGACAATGACCTGGTACTTTATCTGGACACGCAACCGGGCGGCTTCGCGGACACCTCGCAATTCTCGGACAACGGCGACGGCGGACGCACGGCGATTTCCGGATTCAACAGCAGCAATCCCTCGCGCACCCTGGTGACTTTCGCGCCCGGCTTCCAGGCGGATTATGCCATCTCGATTGAGAACAGTTTCATCGGCGTCTTCGGACTCGCCGCCGGCGGCAACAACTCCCTCAACTTCCTGTTTGGCACGAGCCAGAGCGGCGTTGATTCCCAGGCGAGTTACAGCATCACCTTGACGGCGGCGCAGATGGCCCAGATCGGACTCACGGCCGGCAGCGGACAGTTGTTCGCGTTTGTGGGTTCCGAGGACAGCGACACGGCGTATCGCGCGAATGAAACCATCGGCGCCAGCGTCACCGTGCCGGGAGACGGCTCGGGCAACGCGGGTTTCAGCAATCCCCAGACTTTCACGGGAAGCCTGAGTTATCAGCTCGTGTCCACACCGGAACCGTCCACGCTTGCATTGCTGGGCGTGCTGGGCGCGGGCACCTTGGCCGCCGCGCGGCGTCGCAAGCAGGCCTGATTTTTACAGGCGATTTTAACGAACGGAAGCCGGGCAACTGGCTTCCGCTTTTTGTTGGAGGAGGGGGCGCAGCACTTGGATCGCGGTTTCGCGAGGCAAGTATTGGCAAGGGCGCAAGATGTGGTAGAATCCGCAAGTATGCATGTGCTGGTGGTTGAAGATGAGAGAAAGACGGCGAGTTTCATTTGCAAGGCGCTCGTGGCGGAGAGCTTTGCGGTGGAGGTGTCGCACAACGGTTCGGAAGCGCTGACGCTGGCCACCAGGACGCTGTTCGACGCCATCGTGCTGGACATCATGCTGCCGGGACGGGACGGATTAAGCGTGCTGCGGGAATTGCGGGAGCAGAAGAACGCGACACCGATACTGCTGCTGTCGGCGCGCGGCCAGGTGGACGAACGGGTGGAGGGCCTGAACGCAGGCGCGGATGATTATCTGCCGAAACCGTTCGCGCTGGAGGAATTGATTGCGCGGGTGCGGTCGCTGGGGCGGCGGCGAGGCGGTGAAGCGAAGCCGGCGCTGCTGTGCGTGGCGGACCTGACGCTGGACACCAACACGCGCCAGGCGCGCCGGGGCAGGAATTCGTTTGAACTGACGACCAGGGAGTACCGTTTGCTGGAGTTTTTGATGCGGTCGGCGGGCCGGATTTGCGGACGGATGACGATCCTGGAGCAGGTGTGGGAATATAATTTTGATCCGGGCACGAACCTGGTGGATGTGTACATCAAGCGGTTGCGGGAGAAGATTGACGACGGGTTTGAGGTCAAGCTGCTGCACACGGTACGGGGGACGGGTTATCTGTTAAAGGAGCCATGACGCTGCGCGCACGATTGACTTTGTGGTATGCCGGCATGCTGTTTGTGTCGGTGCTGATCATCTCGTGGTTGTCGTACCGGGAATTTGCCGAAGACCGGCAGGTGGCGCGGCATGTGCACGGCTGGTTCGGCGAGTACGACGCGTGGCAGGACCTGGCGGAGATCAGCCTGTTTTGCGGCGTGCCGGCGGCGTTGATCGGCCTGGTGGGCGGCTGGTGGCTCATGCGGAAGGCAATGTCCCCGGTGGCGGCGCTCACGGAGGCGGCGGCACGGGTGCACGAGGGCAATTTGCGCGAACAACTGCCGCGCTCGGGCAACGGCGATGAACTGGACCGGCTGACGGCGGTGTTCAACGCGATGACGGAGCGGCTGGACAATTCGTTCAACCGGATTCGCGAGTTCACGCTGCACGCATCGCATGAATTGAAGACGCCGTTGACGGTGTTGCGCGGGGAGCTGGAGACGGCCTTGCGCGAACAACCGCACAACCCGGCGGAGCGGGAACGGTTGCTCAGTCAACTGGATGAAATTCAGCGGCTGACTGTCATCGTCGATGGGTTGTCGCTGCTGACGAAGGCGGACGCGGGATTGATCACCTTGAAACAGGAGCCGGTGCGGCTGGACGAACTGGTGCGCGAAAGTCATGCGGACGCGCTCATCCTGGCGCGGCCCCACGCGGTGCGGGTGGAACTGGAGCAATGCGAGGAGATTTCATTGAGCGGCGACCGGCACCGGCTGCGGCAGTTGTTGCTGAACCTGACGGACAATGCGATCAAGTACAACCGGCCCGACGGCAGGGTGACGATCCGTTTGTGCCGGGTCAACGGCCACGCCGAACTGAAGATTGCCAACACCGGCGCGGGCATTCCGGCGGAGTTGCAGTCGCGGGTGTTCGACCGTTTTTTTCGCGGCGACGCGTCCCACAGCAACGCGGTGGAAGGATGCGGGCTGGGGTTGAGCATTGCGCAATGGATTGTGGACTCGCATGGCGGCACGATTGAACTGGCTTCGGAGCCGGAGCAATTGACCACGGCGACAGTTTGCCTGCCAGCAGGCGACGCCGAGGCTCAGCGTAGAAACAGTTCGGCGGCGGAATCGGCGAAACGCAGTCCGGTCGGGGTGAGTTGAAAGCGTTGGGCGTCAAGGTGGCCCCAACCCTGGCCGACGAGTTGGGACATCGCCTGCGACCATTCGCCGCGCAGGTCCCAGCCGGTGACGCGCTGGAATTGTTCGAAGGGCCAGCCCGCGTTCATGCGCAATCCGAAGGCGGCAAGCTCCCCTGCCCTTGCGCGCGGCGTGAGTTCCTCCCGCGATTCCACGGCGCGCCTGCCCTTCTCCAGTTGCTCGCAGTAAAGCTGTGTGTTCGACCAGTTCTTGGTGCGAACGCCGCGCACATAACCGGCGGCGCTGGGGCCAAGGCCGTAATAGGAGCCGCCGCGCCAGTAGTTGATGTTGTGTTGGCAGGCAAACGCGGGAAAGTCACGAGACGCGTCACCGGTCGCAGGGGACGATTCCGTTCCGACGCGGGCGTTGCGGGCAAAGTTGGCAATTTCGTATTGTTGGAATCCGGCGCGGGCGGCGTGCGCGAGCAATTCGTCGAACATCGCGCAGGCGAGTTCCTCGTCAACGTCGAATTCGCCGGCCTTCAGCATTTCGTACAGGGGCGTGTCCTCCTCGTAGATGACTTCATAGCTGGAAAGGTGTTCGCTGCCTAGGGCGGTGGCCTCGGCAAGGGTTTCGCGCCAAACCGCCATGGTCTGGCCGGGAATGGCGAACATCAGGTCGACGTTGATGTTGTCAAAGCCCGCCGCGCGCAAGATATCGAACGACCGGAAGACCATCTCGCGGCTGTGGATGCGGCCCAGCCGGTCCAGCAGATTTTCGTCGAGCGATTGCACGCCCATGGAGATGCGATTGACGCCGTGGCTCCGCAGCAACCGGGCCTTGTCGAGGGAGACGGTCGCAGGATTGCATTCGGCCGTCCATTCCGTGGCTCCGGCCAAGCCGAGGCGCTGCATCGTCTCAAGGATTTGTTCCCATTGACGCAGGTTCAGCAGCGAGGGCGTGCCGCCGCCAAAGAAGATCGTGCGCGGTTTCAGGTCCGCGGCGACCAGTTCCAGTTCGCGAATCAGGGCGCCGACGTACCGGTTGATGATCTCGCCGCCGGAGGCCTCGGAGTAGAACGCGCAGTAGGCGCATTTATGCGCGCAAAACGGCACATGCACATAAAGGCCGGTGACGGGTTCGGCGGAGGGTTCAGGCGTCACAATTGGCCGGGCGGGTTGGGGTTGAAAACAAAAAAGCCTCCGGGGGAAGTCGGAGGCTCCTGTGATGATAAAGCCGGATCAGGGCTGGACACGCTGGACGTTCTGAGCCTTGGGCCCCTTGTCGCTGCTGATGACATCGAAGTTAACTTCCTCGCCTTCGTTCAAGGTTTTGAACCCTGCCCCCAGTATTGAGGTGTGATGAACAAACACATCCTGACCGGAGTCTTGGGCAATGAATCCAAACCCCTTCTTATTGTCGAACCATTTGACTTTGCCGCTCGCCATATTTTTCTCCTGAGATGCTTGAGCCGCAGGGTTTGTACAGGCAAAAGGACACAGGCCGCTTGCACAGCTTGTGTCCAAAAAAATACGACATGCCACCCATATTGCTACTCAATGATTTCACGACTTATAGAAGATGCGGCGGGAGAGGTCAAGGAGAAGTTACGTCAAAGTTAAGTCACCGCAAAAGGTCACTTAAATGAGACACTCTGCCGCTCTCACCTACAGATGGAGATGCTTCCACAAAGCGGGCGGAGCCAGGCGCAAATTGACAAAAAACGGCCCAAATTCACCATAGCGTGCCGTGACTTCATCAAACCGCATTTCGTAGACTATCTCCTTCAAGGCGTCCACCTGGTGCGCCATCAGGGTCACGCCCCATTCCCACCCCTCCAGCCCGGTCGAGCCGGTAATTAATTGAGAGACCCGGCCCGCATACTTGCGACCCACCCGCGCGTGCCCGCCCATGAGCCGTTTGCGCGTGGCGAAATCCAAGGTGTACCAGTTGTCCGCACCCTCCCGGCGCTTGCTCATGGGATAGAAACCCATGACTTCCCAGTCGGGAAGTTCGGGGTAAAGCCGGTATTGCTCGTATTCAGCGCGTTTCTTACCCAGTTCGGCCATCCGAGCCGTGAATGCCTCGCTCTCCGGCGCCAGTTTTTCCTGTTGGATCAATATCTGGCGGTTGTCATCCTCCGATGGCATGTACTCGGACAGCTCCGTCACGCTCAGGTAGCTGAAAACGGGCACAAGGGTTCCCGGCGCAAAACACGCCTCCAAATCCCGGTGCAACTGCCCCACCTGCCCGAGTTCGGCGGCCTGCAACAGAAAGGCCAGGTCGGCCTTGCCGCCGACGTTCGCGTAAGTCACCAGCCGCGGATGGCTGGGATGCTTGTTGACCGCGCACAAGGCCTCCAGCTTCCCAACTGCATCCCCATGCACCCAGCGGGTCCGGTCAATCCGGTAGAAGAGATGCATCACGTGGATGCCCTGGTTCAGCTTGACCTCGGGAAGGTGCATCATTCAGGGCTGGTCCAATTGCAGCGCCCGCTCCAAAAATTGTTCCAAGTGCGACAGGATCGCCGCCTCGTTCACCACCAGGGTCGCTCCCGCATCCCGCGCAGCGGTTTGCAGCGCCTCTTCTTTTTCGTCGGCAAAGGCAATTACCGGCAGATGGCTGGTCGCCGCGTTTTTGCGCAATTTACCGACCGCTTCGGCCACCTTGGCGCGCGTGGACATCAGGTCCACCAGGACGACCAGCGGTTTCTCCTGTTCCGCGCACGCCGTCAACGCCTCCGCCCCCGGCGCCGTCAGCACCCGGTAACCCAGGTCCTGCAGCCGGTTCACCAACTGGCTGCCCGGCAGCAGTTTTTCATACAGGACCAGCGCCAACGGTTGCGTCATGCCCACAGCTTGGAACAGCGCCGCGCAAAATGCAAAATCTTTTGGGCATCCCATCTGCCGGGTAATTGGAGTGCCGCCATCACCTCAGCCTTACAATGTGAGAGCCCGCGGTGCGCAATTTTTTCACACTCTTTTCAGGTGATTCTTTGCCCGTCGCTGCTTGCTTTGAGGCCGTCACTGGCTTAAAAGTGAATGTGCACTTCGTCAAAAAACAAGGCGGCAGGATGTTCCGGCATCGCCTGATTTTTGCCGCCAGTTTTTTCGTCTTCGCACAAGCTTCCGGGCTCCTGGCCGCCGACCTCGACCACGCGCAAAGTCTTTTTCAAAAGGGCGACTACACCGCCTGCATCAACGAAGCGCAGTCGGCCGTGGACAGCTCGAGCACCGGTTGGGATGAACAATGGCCGCTGCTGCTCGCGCGCGCGCAAATGGCCGTGGGCAAATACCCGGAAGCGCAGGCTACCATCGTCCGCGCCCTGCGGAATTTTCCAAACAGCATCCAGCTCATGCTCGGGGCGTACTACGTTTTCAATGCGAACGGTCATACCGACCGCGCGCGCGGCGAGCTCGATCATCTGGCCGCCCTGCTGGAACAGCTCAACACCAGCGCCGGCGCGCGGCTTCGTTCCATGCTTGACCCGCCCAGCATTGTCGCCCTGGGCCAGGCGCAGCTCCTCATGAACCAGGAGCCCAAGCTCGTGCTTAATATTTTCTTTGATCAGGTGAAAAGCATCGCACCGGACACCCGCGAAGCCTGGCTGGCGACCGGCGAGCTTGCCCTGCAAAAGCATGACTACCAGCTTGCCGCCACCAACTTCAGCGCCGCCCTCCAGCATTTTCCCGATGATCCCGACGCCGAGTTCGGCCTCGCGCGCGCCTACGCTCCGAGCGACATCAAGCGCATGGGCACCAATCTCCAGCTGGTCCTGAATCAAAATCCGAACCATGTCCCCGCCATGCGCCTGCTGGTGGACCATCTGGTGGATGCGGAGCAATATGACGACGCCGGCAAAATGCTTGACGACATTTTCAAGGTCAATCCCTGGGACCCCGAGGCGTGGGCTTATCGCGCCGTCATCGCGCATCTCAAAAACGACACCAATGCTGAAAGTTCCGCCCGCGACAACGCGTTGAAATTCTGGACCACCAATCCGCGCGTGGACCAGCTTATCGGTGAAAAGCTCTCCCAGAACTATCGCTTTCGCGAAGGCGCGGAACATCAGCGTCAGGCCCTGGAGTTCGATCCCGAATATCTCCCCGCCAAAATCCAGCTTGCGCAGGATCTGCTGCGGCTCGGCGAAGAGACGGAGGGCTGGAATCTGGCCCGCGAGGTGCACGACGCGGACCGGTACGACATCACCGCCTTCAACCTGAATGCGCTGCGGCAGCAGATGGCGAAATTCAAGACCATCACGAACCAGGATTTCATCGTGCGCATGGCGGCGAACGAGGCCCCGCTCTACGGCGACCAAGTTTTGGAATTGTTGCAGCGGGCGAAGGACACCGTGACCAAAAAATACGGCATGCAACTGGATCAACCGACCTACGTGGAGATTTTTTCGCAGCAGAAGGATTTCGGCGTGCGCACCTTTGGAATGCCACTTAATCCTGGTTTCCTCGGAGTTTGCTTCGGCCACGTCATCACCGCCAACAGTCCGGCGGCGCAGGAGAATCCAGAAAATTGGGAAGACGTCCTGTGGCATGAGTTTTGCCACGTGGTCACATTGAACATCACCCGCAACAAAATGCCACGCTGGCTCAGCGAAGGCATCTCTGTCTATGAGGAGCGCCAGGCCAGCCCGGTTTGGGGCATGAAGATGAACCCGCGCTTCCGCGAGATGGTGCTGGGCGGCGACCTGACGCCCATTGCCGACCTCAGCTCGGCCTTCATGACTCCCAAGAGCCCGTATCATGTCCAGTTCGCCTATTACGAATCTTCGCTGGTCGTCGAATACATCGTGCAGAAATTCGGATTCGACGCGCTTAAACAAATACTCACGGACCTCGGCGACGGCGTGAACATCAACGATGCCATCGCGCGCCACACCGAGCCGATGCCACAATTGGAAAAGGATTTCGCCGCGTTCGCAACCGACCGCGCGAACAGCCTCGCGCCGGGGCTTGATTGGCAGAAGCCGGGAGACACGACGGCACAAACGGCAGCGGCCCCGGCCGCCAGTTCGTCAGGTTCCAATGGTTCGGATACGGATGTCATCACACGGCTGATGCACCGGCGCACCGAGGAAATTGCCGGCACGAATGCAGCAACAGCACCGTCCGAACCAGCCGCGAATTCAGCGCCCAATTACTGGCGCTTGCTGGTGGAGGCAGAGACGGCTTTGCAAGATCGACAGTGGGCCGAGGCCAAGGCACCGCTGGAAACGCTCATCAAACTTTATCCCGCGCAAACCGGTTCCGACAGCGCCTATGCCCTGCTCGCGGGCGTGCATCGGGAATTGAACGAGACGAACGAAGAACGGCAGTCGCTCATCACTCTGGCCGCGCTCGATTCTGACAACACGGAGGCTTACGCGCGGTTGATGGAAATGGATGATGCCCGCGGGGACTGGGGGGGTGTCGCCGAAAACGCCGAACGTTTTCTCGCAGTCAACCCGCTTCTGCCGCTGCCCTACCGGGAACTCGCCCGTGCCAGCGAGCAACTCAATCATGACGCCCCGGCCATTCGCTCCTATCAAAGATTGCTGCTGCTCGACCCGCCGGATCCGGCAGAGGTACATTACCGGCTGGCGCGCCTTCTGCACAAAACGGGGGACGCGGGCGGCGCGAAACGAAACGTCCTGCAAGCGCTGGAGGAAGCGCCCCGGTTTCCGGACGCGTTGCGTCTGCTTCTGGAAATTGAAGGCCCCACCGAGGCGCTGAACACCAGTCCGCCCGCAGCCGCAAAATCGCCATGAATGCCCCGCGAAAATTAGTTCTGGCCGGAGCGGCCGCCGTGCTGGTGATCGGCATTTGCGCGGCACAGAATTATGGCGGCGGCTTCGGTGGTTTCGGCGGACGAGGTCGGGGTTTTGGCCGTGGACGCGGCTATCGCGGCTGGGGCAGCCCGGATGCGCCATTGATCACCACGGAAGGCGGAGATACGGTGAATGAAGACACCGTGCGAACGGCGCGCGAAACTGCATTCCACAGCACGGAAACACCGGACTGGACCAACGCATCCGGTTTTGAACAGGACGTGTTCACCTTCACGCGCATATTATACCGTTGGAATTCCACCGATCCGCGCACCGCCCGGATTCCGGGCATGTTGCGCTGGATCAATGATTATCCCGACGCGGACTTGAACCTCTCCTACCGGCTGCAGCAACTTACTTCGCTCAAGGTTGATCCGGACGCGCGCGTGTTGAAGCTGACCGACCCTGCGCTCACGGATTATCCTTTCATTTACATGGTCAAACCGTGGGGCTTGGACCTGACGGACGAGGAAGTCCCGATCCTGCGAAAATATCTGCTCAATGGCGGCGTGCTGATGACGGACGATTTTTGGGGGGACTCGCAATGGAACAATTTCGAGGCGCAGATGAAACGCGTCCTGCCCGAACG
>DATMLG010000137.1:0-9342 GCA_035570675.1 Verrucomicrobiia bacterium
GAACCCTGCCACATTGGCGGCCACGGGAGGGAATCAGCCCCACAACAACATGCCGCCGTATCAGGTGCTGATGTTCATCATCGCCTTGCAGGGCATTTTCCCGTCCCGAAGTTAGAACCCCAACAACCAACCGTGAAAAAAAATCTCCCGGCATCCGCCATGCCCGCGATGATGCTGCTCACGGCCGCGCTCCTGTTCGGGTCGGCGGGCAGCTCGCAAGCTGCGGGACCATTCACGGTGAACAACACCGCGGACACGCATGCCTCCAACACCAACAACGGCACGGACGCGAACGGGAACGTCACCTTGCGATCCGCGATTGAAGCGGCGAACGCCGGAGGCGGCGCGACCATCAATGTTCCCGCCGGCACCTACAACCTGAGTCTTGGTGAATTGGACGTCGCGCCCAAAGGCGGTCAGACTGACGTCATCCAGGCCTCCGGTGGGGCGAACAGTTCGAACACCATCATCAATCAGACCGACGGAAGCAACCGGGTGTTTAACATTGATTTTGCCTCCGCCGGGACCACCCACGTCACCCTGTCGGGGTTCGCCATTCAAGGAGGACATGACGTGGGCGATCATCTCGGCGGTGCGGGCATTCTCGCCGGCAGCGTGGACAGCTCGCCCAAGGATGTGCTGACCTTGACGGGCTGCGTCATCCAGAACAACCATTGCGTGGAAGCCAGCGCAGGTTACATGGCCAATCCGGGCGGCGGCGTGCAGATGGCGGGCGGCGATCTGCTCATCACCAGTTGCACTTTCTCAAACAACACCGCCGCGGCGGCCTTTGGCGGCGGCATTTATTTTTTCAACCAGTCGGTCGCCGCGTCCCTCGACGTTACCAATTCGCTTTTCATCAACAACGGGATGACCAATGATTCCGGCTGGGGACCGGATGGCGGCGGGGCAATCATGATCGGCTCGACCGCCACCTCAGTACACAACATTACCGGCAGCACTTTCACCGCCAATCAGGCGATCGGGTCTCTTGGAAACACCTATGGCGGCGCCATTCAAATGAACGGCGGCAGTCTCACCATCACGTCGTCCACTTTCACCGGCAATTCCGCCATCGGCCAGGGCGCCCAGGGCGGGGCGCTATACGCTGATTCCGGAACCTTCAACCTCAGCTTCTGCCGGCTCTTTGGCAATTCGGCAACGAATGGAGGCAACGCCATTTTCAATCACACGGCCAATGGAGCCAGCACCACGGCGGACAACAACTGGTGGGGCTTGAACACCGGACCCGCGGCGGCCGACTTGAACGGCGCCACCACGTCCGTCTATTTGAAAATCAATCATTACGCCAGCCCCCGCCTGATCATGACCAACGCGGCGACCACTCTTACCGCCAGCCTGCTGACCAGTTCAACGGGCGGGGCGGTGTCGCCGGCGAACCTGGGCGTCCTGATCGGGCTGCCGATCTCTTTTGGCAATCCGGTCAGGGGAACGATTTCCGCTGCCCAGGCGGTCATCCAGCCCTCGGGCACGGCAACGGCCACGTTTACCGCCGGATTGGTTTCGGGCCTGGGGAGCGCGACCGCCACCGTTGACAACGCCGTCGCGACCGCTTCCGTCAGCATCAATTTTCCTTGTCCCACCATCACCGGCAGCGTCAGCGGGGGCGGTTCCGTTTGCGCGGGCGGTTCGGGGACGGTCACAGTCAGCCTCACCGGCGGAGTGGGGCCTTACACGGTGACTTTAAATAACGGCGGCGGGAGCAAGACGAGCGCCAGCCCGGTGATTATGAATGTGAGTCCGGCGGGTGCGACGATTTACTCCGTTACTTCGGCGGTGGATGCCGATGGATGTTCCGCCACGGTCAGCGGCAGCGCCGGCTTTACCATCAATCCACCCCCGCTGGCTACCATCACCCCAAATCCCACGTCTCTCTGCCCCAGTTCAACTGGCAATCAGGCTAGCGGCCCCGCCGGCATGGCAGGTTATTCGTGGAGCATCACCAACGGCACGATCACCAGTTCATCGCAGATTCAGACCATCTCCTACATCGCCGGGGCATCGGGCAATGTCTCGCTGGGCCTGACGGTGACGAATTCTTCCGGCTGCAGTTCCAACTCCGTTGCCATGGTCACGATCAATCCGACGCTGGTTGCCACCATCGTCCCGATGCCGGCCGTGGTGAACGCCAATTCCCCCGGCAATCAGGCCACCGCTTCCGGCACTGCGACCGGCTTTGCATGGACGATTGCCAACGGTTATATCACCGGCCCCGCCAATGGCCAGACCATCACTTATGTCGCCGGAGCCGGGGGAAATGTGGTGCTGACGCTGGCTTTCACCAATAACTCCGGATGCTCCGGCAGTGTTTCGATTGACGTGCCCATTCAGTTTAACCCGGCCATGCCCGCCGGCTGGTCCTTCCGAACAAATTACTTCGCCAGCATGACGTTCACGGACGCACTTGCAACCATATCGATGCCGCTGGCCTTCGACGGCACCAATTACTGGTCCTGTTCCGGAGGCGGCACGGACGGGCCGCGCGTGGCGGAATATGACACCAATGGCGTGCCCCTGGCCACCTTCTCGCCGGGATTGAATTTCCGCTCCATCTTCACAGATGGAGCCGGCGCCATCCTGGCGCGGACCTACAGCAACAATCTCATCTTATTGCAGACGGCCCCGGGTGCCTTCACGCCCTCGGGCATCGCACTGACTGGAGGCAGTCTGGATCCGCAGGCCTCGGTCGTCATGAACGGCGCGGGCACGGAATATGACGCGGTCTCCAACGGCGTGGTGTCGCGCTGGGACCCCGACGGCAATTTCATTGGCAGCGTGGTGTTACAGGGTTTCGGTTCGTTGAACGGGGAAACCGCCGGCACCACGCAGGCCCACAGCCTCGCCGCCTTTGGAAATTTTTGGCTGACTTATAACGGGGCCGGCATTGTTTCGGCATGGGACATGTTCGGCCATCGGCTGGCGAACTGCACGCTGCTGGGTGCGGGGACGAACAACGATTCCGACTTCAGTTTTTCGTACGCCAACGGAAAAGTGTTCATTGCCGACATGGGCGGTGGAACCTGGCGCGGCTACGACGTGGGCAGCAGCGGGCAGGTGGCGATTTATGGCGCTCCCACCACCCCCTCCTGGAATAGCGATGTGCAGAGCAAGATCCTAAGCGCGGGATCGCTTCTGCGCGTGGACACGAATCTGGTCAGCGGCGGCAATCCAGTTCCGACGATAACCAACTTGGTGCGTTACGAGGCGGTGCTGGTTTATTCCGATTCCACCTTCAGCGACAGCACGGGCATGGGCAATGCCCTCGCCTCTTACGTTGACGCAGGGGGCGGCGTGGTGGTCGGCGTCTTTGGTTTTTCGACCGTCTACGGCCTGCAAGGCAACCTGGTCACGCGGGGTTATCTGCCATTTGCCGAAGGCGGCATCGCGAGTCCGGGCAATCTGACGCTGTATGAGGATGTCCCGACCCACCAGATTTTCACGGGCGTCACCTCATTCAACGGCGGCGCCTCAAGCTTTCAGGACACCGTCACCTTCAACGACAGCGCCACGCTGCTCGGGCAATGGAGCAACGGCCAGCCGCTGGTGGGTGTGAGGGACATTCCGCCGGGCCGGGTTGTGGGACTGAATTTTTATCCGCCGTCAAGCGACGCGCGGTCGGACTTCTGGGTGGCGGGCACCGGCGGCGGCTTGCTGATGGCCAATTCCCTTTTGTGGGCCGGGCACGTTCCGCCCGTCTTTCTCGCCGGGCCAAGCAACCAGGTGACATCCGCGGGCGCGCCGGTCAGCTTTAACGCCACGGTCGTCGGGCTTCCGCCGCTGACGTATCAATGGTGGAAGAACGGCGTCAGCATTCCGGGCGCAACGAACAGTACGCTGTCCTTTATCACGCAAAACGGCAGCAACGGCCAGTACAGTGTGACCGCCAGCAATTCATATGGCGTGGCCATCAGCGAAATCGGCACTCTCAATCCGCCGGTTCGCTTCCTGGTGGTCGGCGCATCCGGCGGCGGCGGCACGATACCGCTTTTGCTGGGCACGGCGGACGGCAGCCCGTTGACCGCGTACCGCGCATCGCGGATCAGCATCTTTACCTCGACGAACGTCGCGATGCCATTTTCCAGTTGGACGCAGCTTTCCAATCCGCTGGTGCTCAGCAATGGAGTGGTATGGGTGCAGGGCGTCAGCGTGACCGGCTCGCAGAACTTCTTCCGCGCCAGTGAAACGCCCTGACGCCGCCTGGCGCGGCTCAAGTTAGACAATAACAACCTGGGAATACGTTTGCGGAGGGGCGTCCTTTGAGCAACGCCGGGGGTTGAAAGTGGGGCCAATGGCCTTTTTCTTCGGCTTGCTTTCCAGCACCCTCCGGGCTAAAGATGCTGCGCCAGACAGGATGGCGGGGAAATTGTAATCCGGGCGGATCCCGCATTTCAAGGCCATGCCTGACCCGATGGAAAGGGGGCAAACGCTTCATCAGGGAAAGGCGCGATTCGCTGTTCCACGGGGTTAGCCATCCGGTGAACTTTGGGTATAATATTGTGGCGCCGAAAACCGGGCCGCCATCATACTTGAAATGAACGTTGTGGAAAATGAAACCTTTACCATGAACGCAACAAGCGCAAAGAACGGAAGCACCACCACGCCGGCGGCGGGTTCGGAAAATCCGGCCAAAATTCTGGAACGATACGGATGCGATTTGGTCCGGTTCGCCGGGCCGGACGGTTTGTATGAGCGGCATCTTGCTTTTGACAACATCAAGGATCCGCAAGCCCTCGGGCCGCGTGAACGTTTTGAGGCCGCGGCCCGTTCGATCCGCGATGTTCTTTCGGAACGCTGGGTCGCCACGGAAAGGACATATGACCGCAAGGATCCCAAGCGCGTTTATTACCTCTCCATGGAGTATCTCATCGGCCGTTCACTGGCCAACAACATCACCAACCTCCTGCTGGGGCCGTTGGCGGAACAGATAGAGGCGGGGGAGCGCATTGACTGGCTGGAGTTGCTCGAACAGGAACCCGATGCGGGGCTGGGCAACGGCGGGTTGGGGCGCCTGGCGGCGTGTTTCTTGGATTCGCTGGCCACCATGGAACTCCCGGCCATGGGATACGGTTTGCGCTACGAATATGGCATCTTCAAACAAACGCTCAAGGACGGCTGGCAGGTCGAACACCCGGACAACTGGCTGCGCCGGCCCGATCCGTGGGAAATTGTCCGTCCGCATGAGAAGGTGGGTGTGAGGCTCAACTGCAGCTTCGAACTCCGCAACGGCTCTCTGCAGGCCGTTTTGGGGCGGACCAGCGGCCTGATCGGCATCCCGTACGATCGCCCCGTGGTCGGTTACGGCGGCAAGACCATCAACACTCTGCGCCTGTGGGCGGCCGCGGCCCCCGATTACTTTGATTTCAAGGAATTCAGCAGCGGCGATTTTGTCGGCGCGGTGGCCGAGACGCTGACGGCCGAGTCCCTCACGCGGGTGTTATACCCGGACGATTCCACGAGCCGGGGACAGGGCCTGCGATTTGTGCAGGAATATTTTCTGGTGGCGTGTTCGCTGGCCGACCTGGTGCGGCGTTTCCGGCGCACCACATCTGATTGGAGCAAGCTTCCCGAAAAAGTAGCCATCCAGCTCAATGACACCCACCCGTCCATGGCGGTGCCGGAATTGATGCGCATCCTGCTTGATGAGGCGAAGCTGGGCTGGAATGAGGCGCAGGACATCACGCAGCAAACATTGGCCTATACGAACCATACGCTGCTGCCCGAGGCGCTGGAGAAATGGCCGGTGGCCTGGTTCGAAATGCTGCTCCCGCGCCATCTGCAAATCATCTACGAGATGAACCGCCGTTTCCTGGACGAAGTGCGCTCACGCTTTCCCGGCGATGCGGGCCGCGTCCAGCGCGTGAGCCTCGTCGAGGAGGGCCCGGTGCGGAAGATTCGCATGGCCAACCTCGCCATCGTCGGTTCGCACAGCACCAACGGGGTGGCCGCGATTCATTCCCAATTGCTGCGCACGACGACCGTCAAGGACCTTGCGGAGATATTCCCCGAACGGTTTGGAAACAAAACCAATGGTGTCACGCCGCGCCGCTGGCTGTTGCTCGCCAATCCGGCATTGGCACGCACCATCACGGACGCCATCGGCGACGCCTGGATTACGGACCTGGGCCAGCTCCAGAAACTCAAGCCGCTGGCCGAGGACAGCAGTTTCCGTGAAGCCTTCCGCCTCGCCAAGCGCGAGGCCAAGGTTCAATTTGCCGGCTGGCTCAAGTCCGCCACGGGTCAGACCGTGGATCCGGACAGCATGTTCGACTGCCAGATCAAGCGTATTCACGAATACAAACGGCAGTTGCTCAACGCGCTCCGCGTGGTGGTGCTTTACAACCGGTTGCGGGCCAATCCCGGCCTGAAAATGACGCGCCGGACGTTCTTCTTCGCCGGCAAGGCCGCGCCGGCTTATCATCTCGCCAAGGTAATTATCAAATTTATCAATAATCTTGCTGGCACTATTGACGGCGACCCGGCGGTGAACGATAAAATACAGGTGCTGTTCCTGCCGGAATATTGCGTGACGCTCGCCGAGCGGCTGATCCCCGCCAGCGACGTTTCCAATCAGATCTCAACCGCCGGATACGAGGCCAGCGGCACCAGCAACATGAAGTTCATGATGAACGGGGCTCTAACTCTGGGCACACGCGACGGTGCGACCATCGAAATGGCCGCGGAGGCGGGGGAGGATAATTTCTTCCTGTTTGGACTGACGGCGCAGCAAGTGGCCGACAGCCGCGGCTGGTACAACCCGCACTGGCATTATGACAACGACCCGGAAACGCGCGCGGCACTGGACCTGATCAGCTCCGGTTATTTCAGCCGTTATGAACCCGGCGTGTTTAGCCCGATTATTGACGCCCTCCTGACCGGTGGCGACCATTACATGCACCTGGCCGATCTCAAGTCATACATGGAGGTGGACCAGCGGCTGCAGGATTTGTACTCCGAGCCGGAAGCGTGGGCGCGCAAGGCCATCCTGAATGTGGCGGCGTCGGGGAAATTTTCCAGCGACCGTACCATCGCGGAATACGCGGGCCAAATTTGGAAGGCCAAACCGTGTCCCGTGTCCTAGACGAGCGATTCATCATCGACCAAAAGAAACAAACCTATGGCGATTTCACCCCTGGCCGGCAAGCCGGCCCCCAAATCGATGTTGGTGGATGTGGCGCGGCTGGAGCGGGATTATTATGAACGCCAGCCCGACCTGGCCGACCCCAATCAGTTGGTGAGTTTCGGCACGAGCGGACACCGCGGTTCGTCACTAAACGGCACCTTCACCGAGGCCCATATCCTGGCCATCACGCAGGCCATCTGCGAGTACCGGCGTGGTCAGGGCACGGACGGCCCGCTTTACATGGGCAAGGACACGCATGCCCTGTCCGGACCCGCCCAGCGCACCGCCCTCGAAGTCCTCGCAGCCAATCACGTCGAGACAGTCATTCAACCTGATGATGGCGTGACGCCGACCCCTGTCATTTCCCGGGCCATTCTGGTCTACAATCAGGGCCGCAAAACGGGGCTCGCCGACGGCATTGTCATCACCCCTTCGCACAATCCGCCGGAGGATGGCGGCTTCAAATACAATCCAACCAACGGCGGTCCGGCAGACACGGACGTGACCCGGTGGGTGCAGGACCGCGCCAACGAACTGTTGCGTGGAAAAAATGCCGGTGTGAAACGCGCGCCTTACGACACCGCGCTCAAAGCGGCATCCACGCATGAGGAGGATTTTATCCTGCCCTACGTCAACGACCTGCGAAATGTCGTGGACATTGAGGCCATCCGCGCCGCCGGCTTGAAACTGGGCGTGGATCCGCTGGGTGGCGCGGCGTTGCCTTATTGGGAGCCCATCAATCGTATTTACAAGCTGGACATCACGGTCGTTAATCCGAAGCTCGATCCGACGTTCTCGTTCATGACGGTGGACCACGACGGCAAGATTCGCATGGACTGCTCCAGCCCCTATGCGATGGCCGGTCTCGTCAAACTTAAAGACAAATTTCGTGTCGCATTTGCCAATGACCCCGATTCAGACCGGCATGGCATCGTCACTCCGTCCGCGGGCCTGATGAATCCAAACCATTTTCTGGCCGTGGCGATTGGCTACCTTTTTACTCATCGCCCAAAATGGCTGGCGACGGCCGCAATCGGCAAGACGCTGGTCAGCAGCAGCATGATTGACCGGGTGGCGCGGAAGCTGGGCCGTCCGTTGAACGAAGTGCCGGTTGGCTTCAAATGGTTCGCACCCGGATTATTTGACGGTTCGCTCGGTTTCGGCGGCGAGGAAAGCGCCGGGGCCAGCTTTCTCCGGCTCGACGGCAGCGTGTGGACGACGGACAAGGACGGCCCCATCATGGATTTGCTCGCGGCGGAAATCACCGCCGTCACCGGCAAGGATCCGGGCGAGCATTTTCTCGAATTGACGGCGGAGTTTGGCACGCCATATTACACGCGCATTGACGCGGTGGCGACGCCCGAACAAAAGGCGCGCCTCGGGAAACTTTCGCCGGAGGCGGTGAAGGAATCAAAGCTGGCGGGGGAACCCATCACCGCGAAACTGACCCGGGCTCCGGGCAATAACGCCGCCATCGGCGGTCTGAAGGTGACGACGGCGTCCGGATGGTTTGCAGCCCGACCGTCCGGCACCGAGAATATTTACAAGATTTATGCTGAAAGTTTCCGCGACGAAAGGCATCTGCAGTCCATTGTAACCGAGGCCCAACAGATCGTGGACAACGCGCTGGCCGGCGCGGGAGAAACTTGAACCAAACCACTGCCCAAACCATGAAGACCACCCAGATTCTTCAGAATCCCGGCCGGAGCCGCTCACCCGGCCACATCACCCCATGACCACAAACATCAAACCATTGATCCAGCGCAAATCCTGGAAGGCCCTCCAATCTCACCACGCGAAAACAAAAAAATCGCACCTTCGGGAATTGTTCGCCCGCGATTCAAAACGCGGCGTTCGCATGACCACCGAAGCGGCGGGCCTTTACCTTGATTACTCCAAGAACCGCATCACCGATGAAACGCTCAAGTTGTTGTTTGGTCTCGCGAAGGAATCAGGGTTGGGATCGCGAATCAAGGCCATGTTTGGCGGTGAGAAGATCAACATCACCGAAAATCGAGCCGTGCTGCATGTGGCCCTGCGCGCGCCCAGGGGGGCAGCCTTCCTGGTGGACGGCAAGAACGTCGTGCCGGAGGTGCATGCGGTTCTTGACAAGATGTCGGCATTTTCAAAGCGCGTCCGCAGCGGCGCGTGGAAGGGCCACACCGGCAAAAGGATCCGCAATGTCATCAACATCGGCATCG
>DATMLG010000138.1:0-2673 GCA_035570675.1 Verrucomicrobiia bacterium
ATTGCATCCACGGGCAGCGGTCGCCCATCGTAGGCCGCGATTGTAAAAGTATAGGCAGTCACCATTAAAATTAATTGCTCGGCCGAGCGTCGCTTCACAATCTCCGCCAGTTCCACGCCGTTCATGCGGGGCATCGAATAATCCGTGATCACCAGATCATATTTTCCCGGCTTATACTGCGTCAGCGCCTCCTTGCCGTCCGGTGAAACATCCACCGTGTGTCCGAGTTTCAAAAGCATCGTTTCCATCGCCCGCGCCAGGTCGGGAACGTCGTCCACCAGCAACATCTTCTTCGGCGGAATCCGTGATATAATTACAGTGTCCGTTTTGTTTTCAGCAGCCATTGCGCGGAAAGGCAGCATTTCACGGGCCAAAATCACAATTCTGAGCGCCAATTTGTCGCGTTCTTGGAGGAATGTCTACTCTCGTCGGCAGCTTCCCCGTCTTCCTCCCTCCTGACTTGCACGTCAAACTGACCGTTAATCCCGGAAATTCTGGAACTGCACCGACACCGGAAAATCCTTCCCCTGCACCGCCGCAATCACCGCTTGCAAATCATCCCGGCTCTTGCCCGAAACCCGGATCGCCTCGCCCTGGATTTGTGTCGTCACCTTCAACTTCGTGTCCCGGATGAAACTGGTGATTTGTTTCGCTACCGTCGTTTCAATGCCCTTCTTGATCTTGATGACCTGCCGCGCATGACCCAGCGGCGAAAGATCCGCCTCGCATTTCTCCACGTTCTTCAGGCTGATCTGCCGCTTCGCCAGCCGGCCCATCACCATTTCCACCAACGTCTTCACCTTGAACTCGTCCTCCGCGCTCAGCTTGATCTCGTTCTTCTCCAGCAAAATCTCCGCCTTGCTTCCCTTGAAATCAAACCGGTTCGCCAGTTCCTTGTTCGCCTGGTTCACCGCGTTCTCGATCTCCATCGAGTTCACTTCCGATACAATGTCGAATGTTGGCATCGCCGCAAATTACCTCCCTTGCCGCAAAAGAAAAGTCGAAATTGCATCCATCATGCGTAGACCAACAAATGCACGTCCTCCGGCAGGCTGTCCGAAATCTGCCGGATTACATTGCCCTGCAAAAGGCTCACCAGCCCCCGGCGCTCCGGCGCACCCAGCACCAGGTACGAAACCCCCATCGTCGCCGCGATGTCCACGATCGTGTCCGCCACCGAATCGCTCACCGCATAACACGGAAACACCGGATGCGTCCCCGCTTTCGTTTTCGCCTGCGTGAATATCTCGCTCGCCTCCGCGTCCTCCGGCCACTTGCGCTTGAAATCATCCGCCGTCAACGCCGGCAATGCCCTGACGAATAAAAGATACAACGGACGCCGGCTGTCCTTCGCCTCTTCAATCGCAAAGTCCAGCGTCTTCCCCACCCCGCGCACCGCGCACATCATCGGCGAACCCGTCGCCGACTCCACGTCCATGTGACCGGCTGCCGCCGCCGCCGCGGTCGCCGCGGCCACAGCGGTGGGTGCCAGGACCCCGTTGGCCTGGGATTTTTTCCGCGCCCGTTCGCCCGCCAGCAGCCAGAAGACCAGCCCCATCGCCAGCAACGAGACCGCGAGAATGCGTCCGTTGAATTCATACCAGATCAGCGCGAAACCCACACCCAATACCATCAGTGTGCCGGTTACCAGCACTTTTTTGCGGGTCTGTTCGTTGGCCAGCCCGCGCAGAACCAGCCCGATGACCAGCACGCTCCCCGCAAAAAACCGCGCGCTGGGCTTGTCCGCAAACAGCGAAAGCTCGATCGCCAGCATGATCAGGAACGTGCAGAACATCAGTCCCCGCTCCCACTTTGCCAGCCCAAGATGTTTGTCCGTGGAACTCGCGCCCAGGTTCGTCGCAATCGCGCCCACCACCCCCACCGCATACAAGTCCGCCAGGCTCGCCATGTCCTTGACCACCACCACCAGCACCGCCGGGATCACCGTCGCAATGAGGATGCTCAGGTTCGGCACGCCAAAGCGGTTCAACTTCTGGAATCGCGGCGGCAGTTCCCCGTCCCGCGACATCAAAAACGAAATCGCGATCAAATCCACAATCGCCGTGTTCACCGCGGACAGCAGCAACCCGGCAAACACCACGCTCACTGTCAGCGCCGCGATGTGTCCCGCCACATGCCCCCACGCGCCGCCCACAAACACCTGCGCCATGTAACCCAGCATGTAGTCGCGCACGCCGTTGCTCGCAGGGATGCTTCCCGACGCCACGGCATTCACATCGCCGTCCGCGGTCGGCACCAGGTTCGGCAGCGCGTGCATCGCCAGACCCAGCAGCGCCGTGAACACGCACACCTCGATCATCACCCATAGAATCGCTCGCGTCGAAGTCTTAGACACATTTGGATTCGCGTCCGTCGTGCCCGGGTTCAACTTCATCACGCCCGTCGCATTCGCAATCGCCTCCACGCCGGACAACGCCAATACCACTCCCACAAACCCGCTCCAGTTCTTGAAAAATCCCCCGGTCAACGGTTGCACATTGTGCACCGCCGCGCCTAAGTGCGGCAGGCAGAACAGCCCCAGCGCCACCACCACAATCACCGTCGGCAGTGACACCAAAAATGCCAGGCCGCCCGTGTGCTTTGGCCCAAAAACATTCAATCCGCCAATCACCAAGATGGACACCGCCGCGCAAATCTCCGGATGTGGAATCC
>DATMLG010000139.1:0-3987 GCA_035570675.1 Verrucomicrobiia bacterium
CTCCAGTTCCCGAATTTTCTCCGCACTTCCGTTGTCCGCCTGGGCGGTGGAAGAAGGCAGCGCCGGATGCGTCAGCCCCACGCTCATTTCCAACGCGGCGTTTTGGAGACCGAGAATCTCCTTGTCCGACTCCAACGCCGCAATCTGCGCCTGCGCCTCCCGCAATTTCCGGTCCAAATCCCCGCCGGACGATGGTTTCTGTAGATCGGCCACTTGTTTCTTCAGAACCGCATTTTCCTGGCGCAACGCTGCAGTGTCGGCGTCCGGCGCCGCAGCCATCTTCACGCGGGCCTGCAGCTTGCTGTTCTCCGCGATGAGCGCCAGATTGGCTGCTGCCAGGGCCGTGGCCTGATGACGCGCCTCCGCCAGTTCCTGCTGGATCGGCGATGCACTGTCGGCGTCGGCTTTGGCGTGACTCCCCTGGCTCTGCTCAAGGCTGACCTTGAGCAGCTCATTCTCCTTTTGCAGCGCGAGAATCTGTGCCTGCGCCTGGTAAAACTGGTGCGGATCCTGGGCCGCCGGTTGCGCGGAAAGGGCTTCCTTCAATTTCGCCTGCAATACTGCCCGGTCCGCATCTTCCTGGCGAAGTTGTTCCTGCAACGACCTGATGATATCATCCGAGTTGTTCACCGGCGGCATCACAACCACCGCCGGAGGGGCGGGCGCCTGGATGACGGGATGCACGGGCGCCGGCGATGGCGCAGGTGGCGCCGGTAAAATTGGTGGCGCATTAGATGGAGTAATTGAAGCAGGGGGGGCTTGCGCCGCTTCCGACGAGATCAACGCAATTTTTGCCGCGAGATACCGTAGCCGGAACGAGACCACTTTTTCATTCCAATCTGGATGGGCGGCTTGAAATCCATTTAGATCGGTTTGCGCCTGTGAATACTTGGCCAGGGCGGCCGCCAACTGGCCATTTTCGTTGAGCGCGTCCCCCTGCTGAATCAAATTGTAAATCCCGACATATTGATCATCCGCCGCCTCCGCCCGGGCCTCGGGCGGCGAGACCAGCAGCAACAGGATCGCCACGCCGAACAACAATTTCATTAGGGTACGCTTATCACAATTCGCGGCCCTTGGCAATCATTGCCACGCTCCCGAAGCGTCTCGTGCGTTGACACCAATGTGCAAATGATGATAACCTTCGCTGCAACGCATTGGTTATGAATTCGTTCTTAAACCAACATGTGCTGGTCCTCAACCGGCTGTGGCAGGCGGTAAACATCTGCACCACCCGCCGCGCCCTGACCCTGCTGTTCGAGGGGCACGCCCAGGTCGTGCTTGGCGCGGAAGACGGTTCATTTCAGACTTATAATTTTGACCAGTGGCAGGACTTCTCCGAACAGGAACCGCATCCCGAGAGCATCCACACCATTTCGTTCCGGATTCGTGTGCCGCGCGTCATTCTTTTGGTCGTCTTTGACCGTCTCCCCAAAAAGGAGGTCAAGTTCACCCGGCATAACATCTTTGAACGCGACAACAGCACCTGCCAGTACTGCGGCCAGACTTTGGACCGCAAGGATTTGAACCTTGATCACGTCATTCCGCGGGATCGCGGCGGACCGACGACTTGGGAAAATATTGTTTGCTCCTGCATTCCCTGCAATACTCTCAAGGCCAATCACACTCCGCAGGAAGTGGGTATGCACCTCATCCGCAAACCCCGCCGGCCCAAATGGCGTCCCTTTGTGCAGATCAACCTCGGCCTGCATCAGCACGACAGCTGGAAACATTTCATCGACCTGGCTTATTGGAACGTCGAATTGGGCGAAGAAAAGTAGCCGTCTCTTCGCTCAGTTTCCGCTTTTCTGCCTGAACGGCTGGCGGTTCTTGTACTGCGCCATCAAATTCTGATTCGCCTGCAGCAATTCCTTCTCGCCATGCGCAGTCGCGACATCACATGCCTTTTGAGCTGTCTCCACCGCCTTGTCAAAATCTCCCGCCGCCGCATAGGCCGCCGCCAGCGTGCCAATAAACAGCGTCATATCCCAGTGCGTCAGTTCACATGCCTGGAGCCCCAGCTTCACCGCCTCCGCGCCGTTCTGGAGCGTCGGATCCGGCGTGGTCGCCAAAATCCAGGCGAGGTTGTTCATTGTTTCCGGGGCATGGGGATTCAAGCGCAACGCCGCGTGATATGCCGAGATGGCCTCGGCTATTTTCCCTTGCTGGTCGTAAACTTGTGCCAGGCGGATGCGGAATGACAGGGCAGCCGGGGAGAGCTCGGTGGCCCGCACCAGATTTGTGGCGGCTTCGTCGAGCTTGCCACGCTGCGCATATTCCACTCCTAGATAGTAATACGCCGGTCCATACGCGGAATTCTGTTGCAATGCCTTCAGGTACCAATTCTCCGCGTCATCAGATTTCCCCTGCGCACTGTAAATTTTTCCCATCTTGGCGTACGCCGCTGCTGGATTCTGCTCCAGCCGTATCTCCTCCCAAATCTGCGCCATGGCCTCGTCATAGTTCGTGAGACCCATCATTGCCATGCCCATGTCTCCGTGAACGGAAGCGTTGCCGGGATCGACCTGCAACGCCTTCGCCAGATAGTTCGTTGCTTCGTTCAGGCGGCCGGCCGCCAACAATGCCGTTCCGTAACCCTGGTTCGCATACGGGTCATCCGGGTCCATTTTCAGCGCTGCCTCGTATTCATCCAAACCCTTGCCTGGTTCGCCCGCATCTATCAATGCGCGGCCGAGGTCGTGGTGAGCGATGACGCTCTCGTATCCCGCTGCGAGGCAATGCTTCCACAACGAAACTGAATCATACCAATATTGCACTTGAATCCAGCACACGGCGGCGCACGCCGCCACAGCGATTCCGCCCAGGCCACTCAGCAGGGCCGTTCGATAACGCCACCTTTTGGATAATTCCGCCACTCCCCATACCGCTGCGACAAACAGGCCCGTCGCCGACTCGTACATATACCGGTCGGCCATGGCCTGGGCCCCCACCCGCACAACCCCTATCGTTGGCACGAGCACGCCCAGAAACAAGAACCAGCCAAAGAAAAGAAATCGCGACTCGCGTGCCCGCATCACGAGCCACGTTATCCCCAACAGAGCCGCCATCGCCCCCATCACCTGCCACACTGGTATATGGTCCGGCATCGGATAGAGCACGGCAAGATTGCAAGGATATATCGTCTTCCACAAATATCTCACGTAAGCCACCGGAATGTTCGGCCAATGAACATCCTCCGAACCGGCTTTGACGCTCGGAAGGTGATTTCCCGCTTTGACGCTGTACCACGTGATGAAGCAAAACATCGCCGTCAAACCAAAGAACGGCCACTTCTCCCACACCATTCGACCCAGTGTATTCTTCCCGCCCCGCTTTCCGAAATCCAAAATCCGAACTCGCAAATCCTCAATCCGGTTCAAAGGCCAGTAGTCCAGCAGCACCAGCACGAACGGCAGCGTCACCACCATTGGCTTCGACAACAATCCCAGCAAAAACATGAACAGCGCCAGCGCGTAACAGGCTTTGGACCTTGGATTTTGAACTTTGGCCCGCTCCACATACCCGGCATACGCCCACATGCTCAGCAGCGCGAAAAATGTGCTCAACAAATCCTTCCGCTCCGCCAGCCAGGCCACTGACTCAACATGCAGCGGATGCAGCCCGAACAATGCCGCCACCATCGCGCTGCGCCACACCATCCCGGTCATCCGCCGGAACAACGCAAAAACCAGAAGCGTGTTGGCCACGTGAAACGCCAGGCTCACCAGGTGATGCAGCCCCGCGTTCATGCCGAACAACTGGCAATCCAACATGTGCGACCACCACATCAACGGATGCCAATACTCGTAGTACGAAGTTGTGGCCCCCCATACCACGCTCTTCCACGCCAATCCATCATGCACAAACCCGTTGAGGAAGAATATGGACGGGTCGTCATAATCAAGGAAGGCAAATGTGCCAACGCGCCAATAGACCGCCACTGTCGCCGCCGCCAGCCCGAGGCAAATCAGGAATGTCTGACGCGCG
>DATMLG010000140.1:0-10879 GCA_035570675.1 Verrucomicrobiia bacterium
CTGGGCCCGGGCCGAAACGTGGTTTGCGACCAGGAAGTTTTCTTCCTTCGTATGCGGAACAGTCCAGAGCACCGCGTTGCCCGCCACCGGATCGGACCCCGGCGAGAACCCGACGTCAATCGTCTGGATTTGTTCGGTGGGATAACGGTAGGCGCGATCCACCGGCCACGGGAGTTTGAAATGGCCGCCGGGTTTCAGGATCGTGACGAATTTCCCGTAACGTTCCAAAACGGCCTGTTCGCCGGGGTCAACAAAGATGACCGTGGTGGACAATACGAGCACCCCCAACTGGCCCAAGATCAGCCAGGGCAGCCAGCGGGCGAACAGCTGGTAGGCCCAAGTTTCCGAAACTTTAAAGCCGAACTGGTAATCCAGCGTCTGCGCGGCCGTCGTAATGAGTCCTTCCGGCTGGCCGAGCAGGCTGACAAGCCGGCTTTCATACATGGGCCGTTCCACCTTTCCCTTCAACCGCGGGCGGTAAATATCCAGCACGAGATTGATGAGCGTCTCCAGCCCGGTCAACACCAGCAGGCCCGCCAGTCCGCGGGCGAGGTAAAGGTCCGACCTCAAATATCCCAGCCAGGTGATGCCCACGCCCACCAGGACCAGCAGGCACAAATACGCGCTCAACAGCAGCGAGGTCGCCCCCGGCCGCAGCAGCCGCAATCCTTCCAGCCGCGCCAGGCTGGTCGCAAACCGTCCCACCAGGAACAGCAGCAAAAAAAACATGCCGAACAATCCCAGGCAGACCAGCGGTTCCTGGATTGGGCCGGGGACGATTTTCTGGAACAAACGCAGGAACAGGATGCCCACACCCGCCTGCAACAGGAACAACAGAACCGTGAATCCGGGGACAAAGTAACGTTCAAATTGTTCGCGCGAGCGTTGCGCGGGAAAGACCTCGGTTTCGCCGGTTGTGAAGAGGGCCGCGCTGGCGGCGGATTTTGTGAGTTCGTCAAACTCCAGCTTCTCGATGCGTTCGCGCTCCATCAACCGCATTTGAAACCAGCTCACCGCGGAAATGAGCGCGCCCAGCGCCATGAAAACCACGCTGACGATGCCGGACAGGGTGTTGCAGTAGCGCGCCACGGCAAAACCTGCCGTGCCGATGGCTGCCAGCACCAGCAGGTTGATCATCGCGTTTCTTTGTGCGTTTCGTTCCATTTTCGATTTAACTCAGTTCGCGGTCCTCAAACAGAATGAGCGCAGCGGCCAGCGCCGCCCCCACGTAACACACCACATACGCAAAGGCCTTGGCCACATAGCCCCAATAATACTCGCCCTTGCCCGTGTCCAGTGCATCCGCGAGCCAGAAAAGCTGCCAATTTGGCGTCACCGTGTAAAGAACGGAAGCCCACCACGACCCGGCCCGGGCCTTGTCGATGAAGAAGTACTGGGACATCAAGCCCAGCAGGAACAAGCCCGAGCAAATGGCCAGCGTCGGTATCATTTCCAGCCTCGTGGAACAAGCCAGCGCCAACCCCGCCAAAATCCACAGCGCAAAAAGAATCAGGATGGAGGCCGGTATGAGCCGCCAGTCCACTCCCTTTGCAAACGGCTGCGGCTCAAGACTCTTGTTGAAAAAATTGATGACCACAAATGCCACCGTCAGCATGATTACCACGCCAAAAACGGCATCAGAAGCAAATGGCCGGCGGAGAAAGAAATTGGTGAAACCACCCAGCCCATACCCCAAGATTAGCGCCCCGGCGAACACCCCCAGCGCAAACATGTCCGTGGAACCATAGGCGTCGAAGGCCATCCGGCTGGTCAGGAGCGCGATCAGCATGTTGACGTAGGTCAACAGCGTCAGTCCGAGCGCCACGCCCACGTACTTGGCCAGCAAAAACTGCGCCCGCCCGACGGGCTTGGACAGCACCGCCAGCGCGGTGCCTGAACGTATTTCGCGGGCCAGCGATGAGGAAGCGCTCAGCACGGCGCCGAACAACCCGGCCAGCAACATGACCGCCAGCACGCTGTTCTTGACGAGCTTGGGCTCGTCGCCGAACGCAAAATAATACGGCGTCGCCAGAAACATCTCGAAGGCCGCGCAACCGGTCATCAGCAACAAAAATACCGGTTGCCGCACCAATTCCATGAAGGCGTTTCCGGCGATGGTAAGGAACTGTCGCATTATTTAATGGTCAAGCGTTTAGCTTACGAACAACGGCCCATGATTGCAAATCCATATTCCTCCAACTCGGTTGTCCCTTAAACTAAGGACACGTCCAAACTCAGCTATACCAAGGGTCTTCAGAGGATTGACACTTCCCCCACCGGGGCGTTCAGGCCATTCGCCGCAAAAATTAGGGACACGCCCGCGTCCCGGGTGCGGGAGGCTTCAAGTTACGCTTTCCGGCGCCAAAAAACGCATCATGTTGTCCCCGTGCTTGAGCGCCTTTATCTCGCGCCAGCCGGGCGGAATCTCCACGTTATCCCGGCGCGCATGGCCCAAAATCAAAAGGCCGCCGGGTTTGATGGCCCGCGGAAGCAGCGCGTCATCCAGCAGCCGCTGCGCCAGGGAATGCGAACGCCGGTCCGCATTTTTTTCGCCGTAAGGCGGATCCGCCAGGACCAGGTCAAATTGCCGGCCGGCGGCGGCCAGTTGCGACAGCGCCGCGAAAGCATCCTGCACCCGGACCTCCAGCATTTCGGGCGGAAACGCAGCCATGTCCAAATTGGCCCGGATGATTTGGGCATGACGGGAAGATTTCTCCACCGCCAGGGCATGCGCCGCGCCACGGCTGAGGCAATCCAGGCTCAACGCCCCGGTGCCCGCAAAAAGTTCCAGCACGTCGGCGTTGACGACCCGTTCTCCGAGGCTGTTGAACACCGCCTGCTTGACAAGGTCGGGCGTGGGCCGCACATCCAGGCCCTTCGGCACTTTTAAAATCCGGCCCGAAGCCGTTCCGCCGGTGATGCGCATTTCAGCCTTCTTTGAAAAATCTCCGGCCCGTGTCGGCGGTCCGTCAGTGGAATATTTCCGCGAAGAACTGCTTCATGTCCTCCCAGGAACGCTTGTCCGCCTCTTCATTGTAGGCTGCGCCCTTGGAGTTATCGCTCCCGGCGTCCCATTGGGTGAAGCTATGTACCGCGCCGCCAAAT
This sequence comes from Verrucomicrobiia bacterium, assembly GCA_035570675.1. Taxonomy (GTDB): domain Bacteria; phylum Verrucomicrobiota; class Verrucomicrobiia; order Limisphaerales; family Pedosphaeraceae; genus DATMLG01. The sequence continues at coordinate 3,106 of DATMLG010000140.1, forward strand.
TTGATGAGCTCCCAATCCACCTGGTTCTTCCGCATCTCGTCCTCGAACGCAGCCATGTCCTTCGGCGTCACAAAAGGATCATCCGCGCCCTGCATTGCCAGCACCTTGCACTTGATGTTCCGCCCGTCCTCCGGCTTCGGCGAATCCAGTCCACCGTGAAAACTCACCACGCCCGCAATGTCCGCGCCGCTGCGCGCCAGCTCGATCACGGTCGTTCCGCCAAAACAATAACCAATGGCCGCGACCCGCTTGGGATCCGTCAATTCGCTTTTCTCCAGCACGTCCAGGCCGGCGCTGACGCGCCGTCGCAGCAGGTCCCGGTCGGTCTTGTATTTTGTCGCCAGCGCGCCGGCTTCCTTGGTGTCCTTGGGCCGGACGCCCTTGCCGTAAATATCCACCGCGAAAACATTATAGCCCAGCGTCGCCAGCATGTCGGCGCGCTTCTTTTCGTAATCGGTCAGGCCCATCCACTGATGCACGATCAGCACGGCGGGACGTTTTCCCTTGATGATGGAATCGTCGTAGGAATAGTAACCCTCGAGCAACGTGTCGCCGTCGCGATATTCGACCAGCTTGGAGTGAATTTGCGCCCGCGCCACTGCCACGCACCCCAGCATCAGCAATCCAATCAGTAGCATCTTCATAAATCGAATCGTAATCCAAAGGCCGCAAAATGCCAGCAGTATCCGTTCAATTCCCCGACAAAACCGGCTTGAGGCGCGGGCTGGAAAATGGCATGGTGGTTCGGACGCGCGAGTGGTGAAATGGCAGACACGCCAGACTTAGGATCTGGTCCCGCAAGGGGTGGAGGTTCAAGTCCTCTCTCGCGCACCATATTTCACCGGGACGCGGGCCGTCCCGCCAGCTCAAACCGCGCGGATTGCAAATCACGGCTGTTCGGTCCGACGAACACGTCGAACTTCCCCGGCTCAGTTCCCCAAGTCATGTCCGCCCGCAAAAAGCTCAACTCCTTTTCACCGATCGCAAATGAAATCTGCCGTTGTTCACCCGCCTTGAGTTCAATCCGTTGAAACCCCTTCAATTCGCGCACCGGTCGCCCGACGTCAGCCACCAAGTCATGAATATAAAGTTGCGCCGTCTCAATGCCGTCTGAAGCTCCAATATTGGCGACGTCCACGGTGACGGTGAGAGTATCGCCTGGTTCCATCGTAGTTCGATCAAGTTTAAGATTGGTGTAGGAGAATTTCGTGTAACTCAAGCCGAAGCCGAACGGGTAAAGCGGATCGTTCGGGATGTCGAGGTAGTTCGATCGGTATTTTCCGTGGGGATTGGCCGGGTCGATGGGCCGCCCGGTATTTTTCGCGTTATAATAAATGGGCACCTGTCCGAGGCTGCGCGGAAACGTGACCGGGAGCCGGCCCGACGGATTGGATTTTCCAAAGAGTGTGTCGGCCACGGCCTGCGCGCCCCGGGTGCCGGGAAACCAGGCCACCAGCAGCGCGTTTGCCAGCGAGGATTCCTCCTCCAGGGCCAGCGGGCGGCCGTTCATCAGCACAAGAATCAATGGCTTGCCGGTTTGCGCGATCTGCCGGAGCAACTCCGTCTGGACGCCGGGAATATTGATGCTGCCGCGCGATGACGCCTCGCCGCACATGCTCGCACTCTCGCCCAAAATCATGATCACCGCGTCCGCGTGCCGGGCAGTTTCCAATGCGGCGGCGAAACCCGATTTGTCATCTGACGAAACGTCGCAGCCCTTGGTATAGGCGAGGTGTCCGCCGACATTGGCGTCGCGGATCGCCTCCAGCGCGCTGGGACCGAATTGCGAATCGCCGGCGCCGCTCCAGCAACCGAGCAGGTCGGCCCGCGAATCCGCCAGCGGCCCGATGACGGCGAGGTTCGACCCCGGCTTCAGCGGCAGCGCATTTTTGTCGTTCTTGAGCAGCACCAGGGACTCGCTCGCAACCCTATATGCCGCGGCCAGATGTTCCGGGGGATAATTGTCCAGGGTGGCCTCGCGTTCGGCGGTCACGTGCCGGAACGGATCATCAAAGAGCCCCAACGCGAATTTGACGGTAAGTACGCGGCGGACGGCGTCGTCCACCTGTTTTTGGGTGACATCACCGTTGGCCAGCATTTTTTGGAGATGATCGTGATATACGAAACCTTGCAGGTCCATGTCCAGCCCGGCATTAAGCGCGGCGCGGCCGGCATCGTATTCGTTGGCGGCGATGCCGTGATTCACCAGCTCGTTGATGGAGGTATAATCGCTCACGACAAATCCCTGGAAACCCCATTCATCCCGCAGCACCTGTTGCAGCAGAAAGCGATTGGCCGTGGCGGGGATGCCGTTGAGTTCATCGAACCCGGACATGATGCTGAGCGCGCCCGCGTCCACCGCCGCATGGAACGGCGGCAGATAAACTTCGCGCAACGTCCGCTCCGAGACATCCACGGTGTTGTATTCGCGGCCCGCCTGAGACAGGCCGTAGGCGGCAAAATGTTTCGCGCACGAGAGCAGGCTCGACGGATCCGCGAGATTGGTGCCTTGAAATCCACGCACGGCGGCGCGCGCGACGGCCGAGCCAAGAAACGTGTCCTCACCCGCACCCTCGGCAATCCGCCCCCAGCGCGGGTCGCGCGCGATGTCCACCATCGGCGCGAATGTCCAGTTCAGGCCGGCGGCCGTCGCTTCAATCGCTGCCACGCGGTCGGCGCGTTCAAGGGCTGCCATGTCCCAGGACGCCGCTTCGCCGAGCGGGATGGGAAAGACCGTCTTGAACCCGTGGATCACGTCGAAACCGAAGAGCAGGGGAATTTTGAGGCGAGTTTCCTCGACGGCGATTCTCTGGAGGCGGCGGACGTACTCGGCGTTGTAGGCATTGAACACATTGCCGCAACGGGCGGCGCGAATCTCCCGTTCCAGCGGCGAGGTGTTCGTGGATGCGCCGGTCAGGACCTGCGTGCTGCTGATGAGCACGAGCTGGCCAATTTTTTCCTCCATCGTCATTTGCGCCAGGAGCGCATCCGCCTTTTCCCGGCACGCGGCCAAGGTTGCCGGTTGCCCTTCCGGTGAATCGGTCTGGGCTTGGGCGGCAACCCCGAAAAGCAGGCAAAGACCTGTCAGCCATGGAATCATCCGGGAGACGAGTGTGCGAAATCCAAGTATGTCGAAAAGGTGCATAACGTGATGCTATGGAATTACCACAACAAAGAATAGTACAAACAGTATATTTTGGCAGTATTTTATAGTACACAGCCCGGATTCGGCGCTTGGTCGTCCTTGTTTTCAACGCAAGCTGAGCCCCTGCGAGAAAGAAAATCCACCAATAATATGCGGGAAATCAACCACTTGCGTTTAATTATCCGAAATAACCCAGTTCCCCAGCACGGCTCGCAGTTTTCAACCATCAACTTTTCCGTCAGCGATCCCACGTGCGGGACGGCACACCTCAACGGCGCGCACTCGATCAAGTAAACCGAAGGGGTAAGTATTTGCCTAGTTTTCATGTTTTGCTCTCGGGGCCATCAAGCCCATCATTTGGCATCTTTTCCCCTCCATTACCCCGCCGCAAACAACCACGGCTCTCACCCGCGTGCAAGCCGCACCAACCCTCCGATTTTTCCCACAAACCCGCAGGTTGTCAAACCTGGGCATCGATCATTCTGTAATGGGGGATGCGTCTCCTTTGCGAAACATCTCTGGGACGAGAACCAACTCCCGTGGCAGTTAAATTCGCGAAACCAACCTTGCGAACAAGCACGAAAAGAAATTGCTGGAAATTCGCGCAATGCGCGTCTCCTTCCGGAACCGTGCAAATCACTGCACTGCGACTTCGCGGATGTTGGCGAGTTTCTCGTCCGTCTGGGCCAGGCCGCCGACGACATTCGAGAATTGCGCGTCATGGACCACATTATTGGTGCAGGAGGCGTTGTTGATCAGGATGCCATAACCGCCGCAGTTGGTGATCACAGGCGAGTTGAAGATATTGTCCGTGCATTCCGTCCCGGGAACCAGTCTCCAGCCGGCCGACGTGGGCTCGGCGGTTTGCGCCATGAAAACGCCGTGGCTGTGGCTTTTTTCAATGGTGAGCGATTGGAACACATTGTTCCGCGAATCGCGCATGAAGACGCCCAGGTCATTGCCGGACATCGTTGCGCAGGCAATCACATTATGGTTGAATGACAGGTCGAGTGAAATGCCCGCGGCTTGATTGTCGCGCAGATATAAATCGCTGAATTTGGAGTCTTCCGTGGAATAGCAGGCCAGACCGTCGTATTCATTGTCAAAGGCCGTAAAGTCGCGAATTACAATCCGCCGCGTCTCCGCCATGACCAGCCCGCCCGAGCGGCAGCGGCAGCAGACGACCCGTTCCACCGTGGCATCGGTCACGTCCCACATCGCCACACCGTTGTTGTTGATCTGCGAACCGTCCCTGGCCGTGCGCCACAGTTCCGCCGACTGGTTCTTGCGGTTCCCGTCAATGAGCAGGTCGGCCAGTCGGATATTGGCGGTGGCGTCACGCCGCGCCTTGATGGGCGAACCCAGGATGATGACGGGGCAATTGGCGCTGTCGGCGAGCATCAGCACGGTGTTGAATCCGCTGCCGCGCAGGGTCTGATGGTCGTGACGCAAAATGATGGGCTCACGGATCTCGAATGTGCCCGCTGCGAGCACGACGTCGCCGCCGTCAGGCAACTGGTCCAGCGCCGTTTGAATCTCCGCTCCGGTGGAATTCGCGGGAACGGTCAATATTTTTGGATCCGCTGCGTTTGCAGGAAAGGTGGCCGCGAGGAGTGAAAGAACGAAAAACCAGGAAACAATCTTTTCGTAACGTATGTTCATAACTACACGTGTTCGGGGTTCGACGGGCTTTCTTTAAACATTGCGTCCTGGCGAGATTTGGAGACAAGACGGGTCTGGTTTGGAGACCCCTTGTGTCCGGTTCCCCGAACTGCCGCTGTGATAATATTGTCGCACAAAGGGCGGTAAGCGCAAACGGCTGGAGCGATTTTTTTCAATTTTTTTTCGGTGGCATCAGTTCGAATACGGACGGGATAAAAAATAAGCAAATATCAAGCCAGCCCTTCGGGCACGGAAATGATTCCAAGGTATGGCTGGAATGGGACGAAATTGAGGGCGGTACGCCCGGGCGCGCCGCAAACCGGGGGGCCTGTGTCCTATTTCATTTCACGGAAGCCGAACAGGCCCTCGCGCTTGATGATTTCAACGATGGGCGGGGGGACCATGGATTCCCAGGAGGGATCGTAGGTCTGGATGCGCGCCAGCACGTCCCGGGAGAAGATGGGGAGATATTCCACGTTATGCTTCTCGATGGAAACGACGAAGCGGTTTTGGATGAGATGGGCGTAAAGATGCCTTAAATTGGGCGCAACCACGAGGTTCTCGGCGGTGCTGATCTTCCCGGTGACCGGGTCACGCCACGGATAAACGTAGAGCTTGACCGTGCTTTTGAAAAGCCGGCCCAGGGCCTCAAGCAGGCCGCCCTCCATGTCCGTGTAGAACTTTTCATCAAAAATCTCCTTCAAGCTTGGGATGCCGAGGGCAATGCCGATGTTCTTCTGGGTGTAACGCGAAAGATAGGCGACCAGCTTGTAATAACGCGCATAATTGGAGATCAGCACCGTCTTGCCCAGCGCGCGCAGGGTGTCCACGCGGGCGAGAAAATCCTTGTGGTCGACGGCGCCGGCCGAGAGCAAATTGCGCATGGTCATTTCCATCAGGACCACCGGCTCTTCGCCTTGGACGCCGGGCTCGGTCGCGAACTGTTCCTGGGCGCGTTCCAGCATGTCGAGTGTGGTGTTGGTCACGGGCCGGAAGCTGCCGCGTTCCACCAGAACCGTCTTCTTATAAAGGACATCGGAGGGCTGCACCACCTCGCCGTCCGCGGTGAACATGGCGGCATCCGACAACCCCTGCTGGACCAATTGCAGGCTCATGAGCCGGTTTTCAACTCCCGCAAAGCACGGCCCCGAAAACTTGATCATGTCCACTTCGATCCGCTCCCGGGTCAAATCGTCCATCAGCGAGCCGATGAGCGCTTCCGGGTCGTTATGGTGGTAAAACGCACCGTAAATCAGATTGACGCCGATAATGCCCAGCGCCTCCTGCTCGCGCGTGTTCTCTTTGTCCAACATTCGGACATGTATAATGATGTCCGATGGCTCACCCTTGCATTCGGCCTGGAACCGGATTCCCATCCAGCCGTGGCCGTCCTCCTTTCGCATATAGCTGTGGGTGGCCACCGTGTCCGCAAAAACAAAGAACGTGGACTTTTCCCCGCGCACCGCGTCCAGCCGTTCCAGCACCAGATGAAATTCGTAATCCAGCATGGATTGCAGGCGTTTGCGGCTGACGTAACGGTCGCTCGGCCCGTAGATGGCATCGCTCACCCGCATGTCGTACGCTGAGATGGTTTTGGCCACGGTGCCGGATGCGCCGCCGACATGAAAAAAGCAGCGCGCCACCTCCTGGCCCGCGCCGATTTCGGCGAAGGTGCCGTATTTTTTCGCGTCCAGGTTGATCTGGAGCGCCTTCTGGTTGGTGTCAAGTTTTACGTTTTCCATGCGATCTCGATGCACCGATGATGGCAGTGCCGACGCCAAGATACCAACAGAAATTAAAAAAGCCATGCCCATGAAGGGCACGGCCGAACGAGGGCCAACCCTGTGATGGCGAGGCGGCACTGAAGTTTGATTCATCGACCCCTGTCAAATCATACAATCGCAGTTGTCGGCGACATTACGAACTTGATGCCTCTTTTCGTTTTCTGCCCCGGTACCAACGCAGCCAGGATAACGGAGCCAGGCAGAATGCCAGGCGTGTGAAGGCGTCCACCGAGCGCCAGGCGCAATACTGTATCCGGTCCCGAATCCTTTCCACGCGACCGGGTGCTCCGGCAACTCTCGGCGCCGGGGCCGGATGCCGTGGCCACGTGTTCTGATGTTTGCGCTGCCACCAACGCACATATCGTTCGATCTTCGCGGCCAGCGCAGCTTCCAGCGCCGCCGGCCCGGTGCGGGCTACTATTTGCGTCCCGCGCAAAAGTTGGTGATGCTCTCCCGTATGGATTGCCTCCCGGTTCGCCCCTTCCAGCGTGGCCAGGCTGGCATCGTAAGCAATTCCCAAAAATTCGCACACCCGCTGCATCACGGCGGCCGGCTCCTTGACCAATTCTTCGTAATCCACTTCGCACAAAGGTATCCCGGCCGAAAGCAGTTGGTCACATTGGCGCCGCAACATCGCGCCGCCCAGCAGTCCGCGCAGTGCCATTCCCGGTTTGCGAAAGAAGGACGCGCCCTTGGCTGCCGCGGCCGCCATGCTGGCGGAGATGGCCGCCGGGTTCCGCCAGACCACAATGAAACGCGCCTCGGGAAAAATTTTGGCCAGCCGGACCATCCGGTCATAAAGGTCCGGCGACTTGTCTCCCCAGATGGTACCGCCCTTCCTGCGGGCATATTCATGATAGACCCCTTCGAATGCCTGCCGGAAGTCCGTCCCCTTTTCCGACAGCTCCGCCGGATCAAAACCGTGCCGCCGCACCGCCCCGTTCCAGAATTCCCACCGCGCCGCCCAGTCTGTGGCCGATGGTTTCCAGAACACGGGCCGCAACAAGGCCAGGTCCGCCTCATACATGAGCTTGACCTGGGGATGCTTGTTGAGCAGCGCATGGAGCAACGACGATCCCGAGCGCCACATTCCCGTGATGAATAATGGCCCGGCGAAGTCCCCGCGTGCTGGTTTGCCTGCCATCACCCTCCGGCCTTGGCCGCACCAGCCCTCAACCCGGGC
>DATMLG010000141.1:0-9280 GCA_035570675.1 Verrucomicrobiia bacterium
CGGGAAACAAACGGTTGATGATCGCTACTCGAGGGGCATTGTGAGCCCCGATTTCAAGGGCTGCGATACCTACGGAGATTTCCGGGAATTGCTCGCGCGCCCGGACATTGACGCGGTGGTGATCGCCACGCCAGACCATTGGCACGCGGGCACGGCCATCGCGGCGGCCAAGGCGGGCAAGGATATCTATTGCGAGAAGCCGATGGCGCACACGGTACTCGAAGGCCGTGCGATGGTGAACGCCGTGCGCGCGAACCAGCGTGTTTTTCAGACCGGTTCGATGCAACGTTCGAGTGGCGAATTCCGCGCCGCGTGCGAGCTGGTGCGCAACGGCGTGCTCGGCAAGGTGGCGAGGGTGGAGGCACAAGTGAGCGGCCCGCCCGTCCCATGCGATCTGCCCGCGGAAACCGACGAACCGGGATTGAACTGGGACATGTGGCTGGGGCCGGCGCCGGTGCGGCCTTACAATTCCGTGCTGAGCCCGCGCGGCAAGTGCGACCATTTTCCCGACTGGCGGCGTTACCGGGAATACGGCAGCGGCGGCATCGGCGATTGGGGCGCGCATCATTTTGACATCGTGCAATGGGCCCTGGGCTACGATGATGGCGGCCCGGTGGAATTTATTGCGCCGGAAAAGGCCGACGCAAATTTTGGCGTCCGCTGGCGCTACGACAACGGCACGGAAGTCACGCATCTGGACGGCAACGGCATCACGTTTTACGGCGACAAGGGCAAATTGTATGTCAACCGCGGCAAGTTCCAGCTCTGGCTTGGCGACCAGCTCAAGGCGCAGACGATGGACAGCTATACGCCGCTCTTGAAGGAGCTGTTGCCGGACAACGCCGTGCGCCTGTATCACAGCAACGACCAGATTTCCGACTGGCTGAAGTGCATGCGAACCCGCAATCGCCCGATTTGCGATGTCGAAATCGGCCAGCGTACGGCGACCATCTGCAACCTGGTGAACCAGGTTTATTTCCACCACCAGGGCTGCAAGTGGGATCCGAAAACGGAACAATTTACTGACGGCACCGGCGACGCAAGCTGGCTCACCCGCGAATACCGTGAGCCTTGGAAGCCGGCGTAAATTTCCAGATATTCAGCGATGGAGGCTTTGCCGCCCTGCGCAAGCCTCTTGCGTTTTAACGATGTAACCTTTTAACGTTTTAACCCGCCTGCTCAGAGCTTCTGCAGCCGGAAAAAACTGTTCCCGCTCGGTAGCGTCACGTTGACCGTGGTCGTCGTGCCGTTGTTCTGGTATTGCGCCGGAGGAACCTGCACCCAACCCGAACCGCCGCCGGCCGAAGTATTCTCATAAAGCGTCCACTCGAAATACGAACTCGGCCACGACACATTCACCGCGCCGTTCGCCGGCGTGATGGTCAATTGCGGCGGCGCATCGGGCGTCTGCGACAGTATCAGCGCGCTGTAAGGCCCGACGGTGACATTCGCATGCGCCGGGCTGCCGCTCGCCGTCACGACGGTGCTGCCAATGTTTCCATAGTCGGCGCCGTAAACCGTCGAATCGCTGTTCAGATGCACGTACCAATTGCCCGCGGCCGGGAATGTGAGTGAATAGTTGTTGAGCGTGTTGCTGCCGAAATTGCCAATCACCACTGCGTCCTGATTGGGCGCGCTGGATTTCCAGCGTCGGAACGCGACGACCTTGCTCGTATTGTCCGTCAAAAACACGCTGCATTGATCCCCCTCCAGCCCCGGCGTGTAGCCCTTCAAATCGCGCCGCGCGCCGATGAGGTCCCGGTAAAACTGGACAACGTAACTGTAAGTGTTCGTCTTCGTCCAATCCACCAGCAGCCCGGAGTCGAACGACTGGTTCTCCAGCATTTCTTCGCCCTGAAAAATCATCGGTATGCCGGGCGCCGTCAGCGTGACGGCCGCGCCCAGGGTCGAAAGCTTTCTCGCCCGGTAACTGTTCGGCGTCACCGGGTCAATCGCCTTCACCGTGCGCACGCCGCCGTTCAAATCACCCACCACATCATGCGACTCCAGAAACGCCACGCGCAGGGTGCTGGCCGTTCCGCCGTAACGAACGTTGTTCTGAACGTCGTTGGCGATCACCGTCATGTCCCGGTTGGCATCCACGGTGTTCGTCAGCACGGGCACGAACGAATAGGGATAGCTCGTGTCCCAGGCGCTGTCGAAGTCGATGTAATTGTATACGTCCTCCGCTATGCTGATCTTGCCGCTGTTTCCGGCGTGCATCGCAACATTGATGCTGTTGATGAGATTGCCCGCGATCGGCAGATAATTGCCCAGGTTGTCGTGCATCATCAGATTGGGCGTGTCCCAGCGGAACCCGTCCACATGACACTCATTCAGCCACATCGTGAAGCTGTCCGCGATGAAGTTGCACACCTGGTTGCTGTTAAAGTTCGGCCGCGTGTCGCCGTAGGGCGTGATTTGCAGATTCGTGTTGCTCTCGTTGAAATAAATGCCCCCCTGCAGCGCCGGGCCCGTGTAGCCGTCGAAATTCCACATGTCCAGCAGGTTCGGCCCGTAATGGTTGTGCACCACGTCCAGCAGCACCGCGATGCCGCGCAGATGGCACGCCTGCACAAAAGTTTTGAGTCCGTCCGGTCCGCCGTACTGGACGTTGTCCACCGCAAACGGCTGGGCCGGATCGTAGCCCCAACTGTTGCCGCTGTTCCCAAACTCCGTGATCGGCAGCAGCTCAACCGCATTGACGCCCAGACTTTTCAAATAATCGAGCTTGTTGGTCGCCGCCACAAACCGGCTGGGCGACGAACTGGCCGGAAACGTGCCCATGTGCATTTCATAAATGAACAGATCGCTCAACGCCGGCTCCGTCAGGCTGTCGCCGTTCCAATTGAACGCCGTCGGATCGTAAATAATGTCGTTGTTGCCGGCGCCGCCGCCTGCATTGACCACCCAGCGCGCCCGCGGATCATGCTTGTAGAAACCGCTGCCGCTGTAATTGATGAAATACTTGTATTGCTCGCCCGCCGCAGCCGTGGTGACGTCCGCCGACCACACGCCCTCCCAGGTTCCATTGGTCAGTTCCTTCGCGAGGGGAGTGGCCGTGGTGGACCAACTGTTAAAGGCGCCGGGCACAAAAACCGTCGTCGCATTGGGCGCCCAGACGCGGAAGGTCACGCCGGTGCCCGATGAGTCATGATATGGCGTGGAACCCCATCCCGGCCGCGTGGATTGTGCCGGGGCCACGCCGGTCAACGCCAAAGCGGCGAGCACCAGCGCGGAACGAACTTTCAGCGCTTTCAAATATACCATGAACGAACCATTATGCCACAACTCCACCTTAAAATCCACCGCATAGTCATGTGGGAGAGGGTCCGGCCGTGACCGCAAGCAGTTGACAGCGGGCCGTCTTGAGCCCCGTTAGGGGCGGAATCTATGCAGACACAACCCCAATCGAAATCCGAAGCTCCGTCAGGAGCGAAATAGTCTGGTCACCAATTCTTCGTCGTACGGGTCACCATGCGAAATCAACCGGGAGAATGTTTGCACTGGAACGGAGTTTTACAAACATGAGTGCGCTCATTTATTATTTGACAATCCGCGTTGTCAGGAGCATTCTCCAATCATGAGTTTACTCACTTTTTGCTATGAAAACGAAACGTGACGCCGGCAAAACCAGGCAGCAGGGCAAACGGGTCAAGAACAAGGAAAACACCAAACGCGCCATCCTGCGCGCCGCCCTTGAGTTGTTTGCCGAAAAGGGATTCTACAATACCACCACCAAGGCCATCTCCCGCAAGGCCGGCATCGCCGAGGGCACGCTGTTCAATTATTTCGAAACCAAGGAGGACCTCGCGCTTTATTTTTTCGAGGACGAACTGGACGGCGTCATCGAGTGGTATGACCGCAACACCCGCCTCAAGCGCGCGACGGTGTCCGAACAACTTTTCGCCATCATCCAGCAATTCCTGGATCACCTCGCGCCTTGCGAGGAATTCATCGGCGCGGTGTATTTGCGCGCCCTGGCGCCCGCCTCCAAGCTCAGCCCCTGGAGCCTGCAATCCCAGGAACGCCAGTTGCGCTATCTGCAATTCATCCGCCGCGTGCTCGCGCAGGCGGAAACTTCCGGCGATATCCCCCGCGTCGGCGACTTCGGCGCCTACGCCTTCGGGCTGTTTCATCTGGCGATCGTCACGCACTGGCTGCGGGACCGTTCGCGCGGGAAGGAACAAACCCTGGCCCTGCTGGATCGCTGCCTGAAACTCGGCACGCATTTCCTGCGGAAGGGAGGTTGGGACTGGTGAAAAAGAACGGTGGGAGCGGCGCGCTGTCACGGGGTTTCCGCATGGGAAAACTCGGCTTCAGCCTGATGGGCAGCTATCTTGGCTACCAGGCCCAGAACCTCATTTTGGGCGAAGATGATCGCCCACAACGACAGTCGCGTTTCCGGCAGAAAGCCTCCCGCCGCGTCCGGGAGGAACTGGGCGCGCTCAAGGGACCCGCGATGAAGCTTGGCCAGTTGCTGAGCATGCAGGACAACATCCTTCCCGAGGAGACTTTGGCAGAACTGGCGAACCTCCAGATGCACGCGCCGGCCATGCATGCCAGTCTCGCGCGCGCGCAGTTCAAATCCGCCCTCGGCAAATATCCGGAGGAACTGTTCCGCGAATTCGATCCCGAACCCTTTGCCGCCGCGTCCCTCGGCCAGGTCCACCGCGCCATCACGCTCGACGGCGAAAAAGTCGCCGTAAAAATCCAATACCCGGCCATCCGCTCCGCCATCGAAAATGATTTCAAGCTCCTCCGTTCCGCCACCATTCCAACCCGGCTCACGGGCCATCTTCCCTCGGCATTGCTGGACGAAATCCAGCGCGGCCTGCTGGAAGAAACTGATTACGTGCGCGAGGCCGACAACCTGTATTTTTTTCGGAAGGGCCTCGGCGGCCTCGACTACGTCACCGTCCCGCGCGCGTACCGCGAATTGAGCACCGACCGCGTGCTGACGATGTCCTTTGTCGAAGGCGGGTCGTTCGCCGATTTCCTTAAACGAAAGCCCTCCCAAACCCTCCGCAACCTGGTCGGCTACCGGTTGCTGGAAATGTTCGAGGTCCAGGCCCGTGTCCTCAAGTCCCTGCACGCGGACCAGCATCCCGGAAATTATATCTTCCAGCCGGACGGCCGCATCGGGCTGATTGATTTTGGCTGTGTGAAGCGCCTCTCCATTGATGTGCTCGAATTGCGCCGCTGGTACCGCGATCGGGCGTGGCGGGAGAGTGATGCGGCCGCGCGGCAATTCCTGACCATGATTTACGGCAACGCTGTGCCTTTTGCGCGCGCCCGCAAAATCCTCCCGATGCTGGAGCGGATGATGGACATAATGCGCCCGCAAGGTTCGAAATCGGAAGTGGTGATAGATTACCGTGATTCCGCCGGCAGAAAACCCGAACTGAAGGAGGCGGTGCGTGAATACACGATTCAGGTGCTGCGGGACAAGCTCATCAACCCCGAATTCGCGTTCATCATGCGGGCGGACATGGGCCTCCACCATCTGCTGCGTGAACTCAATGCCCACGTCAATCTGACCAAACTTTGGGAGGGATTTGGTGACGGGCCGGCGGGCGCCCACCCTTTCTGAAAAAAGACCTCGCCACCGGCCGCTATTGCGTCGAGATCAGCACACGCATGAAATGCGCCTGCGTCGAACCGATGGCTGTCAGGTCGGTCACGGTCACCGTTTCCGTGCCGTCGCCATTGTTGGTCACGGTCTGCGAGGTATAGCTCGGGCCGGAATTCCAGAAGCCCGACGTCACGTCCCCGCTGACTTGCGGCAGATAGCTGATGTCCGTCGGCGCTGGATGCGGACGTTTGAAGGTCAGGGTGAGATAATTGCCCGCCTGCGCGACGGAAATCGGGTCTGAATTATGCACCAGCGGGTTCAGGCCGAACGCATAGGCAAGGATGTTGGCAATGCCGTCGTTCTGCGGGTCGGCGGAATTGGCCGCGATGCCCAAATTCTGCGCGGTGCCAAAATAAGTCTGCCGCCAGGTGGCGATCGGCGCGAGCGTCAACGAAACCGGCAGGCTGAACAGCGGCTGGTTCGTGTCTGTCGTTTGCAGCAGGATGGTCGCGGTGTAGGTTCCGTAGGCCAGCCCCGCCGGATTGATCGTGACATTCACCAAGTTTGACTGCGAGCCGGGCACGTAACCCGCATCGCCGTCAAACCGGAACCACGGCGTCGGCGTCATCAATACCGCAAAATTGGACTGTAAATAATTTTGATCGAACGCCACGGTGGTTCCCTGGGTGCCGGTGGCATTCTGGACGCCCACGGTGCAGGTGTTCGAGGCCGTCATGGATTGATACGCCATCAGGATTTCGCCGGTGGTCTTGAGCACCAGCTCGCAGGTGACGCCCGTGCTGCTGCCTTTGAACGCCACATTTTGAAATTGCAACGTGAACGTCCCGTTGATCGGGTCGGTGAGGGTGTAAATATGGGCGGTCGTCCCGATGATCAAATCGGCCCAGAAGAATGAAATCATGTTCGACGGCGCGGAAATTTTGGGCAGCGTGGTATTGGTCGAGGTGTCGATGCTGAAAGGCGTAAAGGTCACAAATCCATTGGGGGAAACATAGAGCTGCGAGAACGAATTCGTAAAGAACGGGAAGGCGAATCCGATGTTTACCGGCCCGGCGATGCCTTCGTCCTTGGCCGTCTTGGTCATCACGGTCTGGGTGAAATTCGAGGTGATTTCCTGGCCGAGGCTCGAAATGTCCTGCCACACGAAGGCCGGCCCGCCGGGCTGCGTGGAATTGACTGCGCCGTAAATCGCCGGGCCGGGGTTGGTCAAGACAACCGAATAGCCCAGCGGCAGGCCGCCGCCATTGGCGATTGTGACCGGCATCGTCAGGGCAGGGGAATTGGTGCCCAGAGTTTGAACCAGGCCGTTCGCGGCAACATTGGCCTGGGGCGCTTGCCCGACATACAATGCCGCCGAACGCAAAAACGACGGCGTGTTCAAGTTTGCCGCATTGGTGCCGGTGACGGTAAAGATGAAATTGCTGACGGCCACGTCGGCAAAGGTGTCCCACCACGTCCCGGAATAGGTGCCGGGATTGAGGCCGGCGACCTGCACCGTGCCCGCCAGCGGGGAACTCGCGCTTTGATTGAAAACATTGGCGCGGTTCCACACCCAGATCGCGCTAAAGTTGGTATTGCCCAGCGCATAAGCCGACAATCCGGGCGCGTAAGGATTCAAAGTGATGTTGCCCAGCACAAGCCAGTCCTGCCCCGGATTGGAGATGTTGATGCTGTGCGCTCCCGCGGAAACCGGGATGGACGCCGTGAAATTGGTGGCGGTGTCGCTGCCGTACGAGGGGAATGAGATGTTCGTCTCCAAAGTGCCATCCAGAAAAATTTCCAACCCTGCGCCGGAAGCCGCAATCTCCAGCACCTGCACGGAAAAAGTCCCCGTCTGCGGATAGTTGACCTGAAACGTGTAGCCATTGGGCGTCATGGAACGGTGATAATTCCCCTGCAGATAGCTTGGCGCGGCTCCGATTCCATCCGGCGCGGTGTCGCCCACGACAAATGTGTCCTGCGTGGCATTTGCATAGCCGCCGCCAGGTGCAAATGCCAGCGGGCCGGCCGGGCCGCCCGTCACCTGCGGAGACGTTTTGTTCACGACATTTTGATCACCCAGCCCGGACAGGGTGACGAAATCGCACATCGCCCGGAAATAAATGTAATCATTCTCCGCATCCATGCTGTCCCAATACCACGGTTGTTCGCTGCCGGACTGGCCGCTCATGAGGCCCGCCCACAACGGCCCGTCCACGCCCAGCTTCGGCGTGCCGTTGGTGCCGCATTCCGCGCCGAAATCCGGCCGCACCGGCTGGGACGCCGTGATGTCCGTCGCGTCCTGCAGCCCGGTGATGAGATCCGAGGGATAATCATGATGGGTGTAATAATCGACATCGTCCCAGATTGGCTCCGTCAGGTCCGAACTGGTGGTGACCAGATGACGATAATTGTCCTGTGACTTGATGAAAGTCGCCATCGTGTCGTGCCACGACTGGATGATGCTCCACTGCCCGTTCTGCCCGGCATCGGTAAATTGCACCTCGTTGAAAAGTTCCCACGCCATGATCGAAGGCGAATAACCCCACCGCGCCACCGCATAGCGCATTTTGCGCTTGGTCAGGGACATTGCGGTCGCGTTCGTGAAGAATTGAACTGCATTGGTCAGGAACCCGTTCGTGCTCCCGATGGTGTTGCTGACGTTGTAGGGGTTCTGCCCCCAGTTCGGGTCCACCGTCGTGGAGTATTGCCCGTGATGTTGCAACGTCATCTGAAAATGAACGCCCGCCTGGTCGGCCGCGGCAACAATCCCGTCCCACTTCTGCGCCACGGCCAGATTTAGCTGGCCGAGCGGCAGGGTGGGGCCCGAAGCCGGCCAGTCCAGATTCTTGCCGTCCCAATGGTCCATCCACACCCGCGACCAGTTTTCGTGGGCCGCGGCCATCCTCCAAAAAATATTCGTCACGTTGTGCGGGCTTACGTCCCAGGCCGCGTCCTCGCCGCGAGGAAAAAACCGCCGGCCGTTGCTGGTGATGAAACGCCGCGCGTTGTTCGGATCAACGCGGATGAAACCCGAACCCGTCGGCGGCCCGGCCACC
Organism: Verrucomicrobiia bacterium; assembly: GCA_035570675.1. Lineage (GTDB taxonomy): Bacteria > Verrucomicrobiota > Verrucomicrobiia > Limisphaerales > Pedosphaeraceae > DATMLG01. The sequence goes on from DATMLG010000141.1 coordinate 8,635, forward strand.
TGCCATGACGTCGGTTGAAGACTGCTCACCGAAATCGCCGAGCCATTCTCTGTGATGCCGCTGACGCTGTACGTTCCCGCCATCGTCGGCATGTGCCGCACCCGCCAGGTGGTGCCGCCGTCAAAAAATGCGGGCGGCGACACCGTCGAGTTGTCCGGCTGCAAAATTTGCACGCGCACATCGGTGACCGTGTAATCGAACGGGTCGGTGGTCAGGTTGGTTATGTTGAACGAGGCCTCGATTTTCGAATAGGTGCCCTGGGCTGAAACCCGGAGGACTGCGCAAGACAAAAAGAGTACGAATATGGTTTTCTTAAACGGCTGATACACAACGTGAACTATGTCACAATTCCAGGCCTAAAGCAAGCAATGCCGTTCCAGCGCAACCAGTTTAAATCCATCCGTTTGCACACGCGCCATAGATGTCGGGCGATGCTGATTGGCTGAATCAAAAGTCCGGTCGCAGGAGGAAGCCCGGACTTGACAGATTCCTTTCATTATTGTATATTCCGAATAGACAGAAATAACTGATACCATGAACACTCTCACTCCGGTGCAACAAAAGTTCATCCTCCATTGGGGGGAAATGGGCACGCGCTGGGGCATCAATCGCACCGTCGCCCAGATCCACGCCCTCCTGTTCATTT
>DATMLG010000142.1:0-7013 GCA_035570675.1 Verrucomicrobiia bacterium
GCGCGGTGCCGATCGACGGCGGCCCATGGTGCCGGATTCCCGAGGGCAAACCTGGCGCCGGACTCACGATCAAGGATGCGATTGCGGACATCACGCTGCAGCAGGTGCTGACGCGGCCGGAGGATTTCGACGTGATTGCGACGCTGAACTTGAACGGCGACTACCTGAGCGACGCGCTGGCGGCGCAGGTGGGGGGCATCGGCATTGCGCCGGGCGGCAACATCAATTACATCAGCGGGCACGCGATTTTTGAGGCGACGCACGGCACGGCGCCGAAATACGCGAACCAGGACCGGGTGAACCCGGGGAGCGTGGTGTTGAGCGGCGAGATGATGTTCCGCTACCTGGGCTGGACGGAAGTGGCGGACATGATTTTGAAGGGCCTCAACGGGGCGATTGGTTCGAAGCGCGTCACTTACGATTTTGCGCGGATGATGGAAGGCGCAAAGGAAATCAAGTGCTCGGAGTTCGGCGAGAACATTGTGGCGCACATGTAATTTTCCACCAGGGTCGCGGAGGCAGTGATTCCTATATTACCGTTTGCGCCGACTAATGTCGGCGGCTACGCGGCACTGGCCGTGCGGCATCAGGCAGCTACAAGTATCGGGCCAAGTCATTGCGTCCGTTATTGCGTGGTGACGCGGATGTAGCCCTGCTTGGCCGGGCTGAATAGTGACAGCGGAAGGTTGACGGTCTTGAGCGTGCCGTCGCCGGGGACGTTCGAACTCGTCTGCCAACTGCCAAGGACCAGGTTCGTGCGATACAGGATGGTATGGCTGAAGCCGGACTGCGACACGAACTGGAATTGGAAGTTCGTGCCATTATCCTTGGGGTTGATCAGTGTGACCGAAGCCGGTCCGGCGACGGGTTCGGAGATCTTGGCGATCACGCCAGCCTGGGTCCAATTGGTGGTGCCGGAAGAGACGTAATCATCGCTGAAAACGGAGTTGGTGCCGTATTCCGCCTCGATGGAATTGGTGATCTTGACAAAACCGCTGGCCCAGACACCGTCGGAAGCGGTGGCGATGCCCCGGAAATTGGCGAGGTAGGACGATACTCCGTTGCGTGCCCAGAGCGGATTGCCGTTGGTATCGAATTTGGCCACAAAGGGCTGGGAGAAGTAAGCCGGGCCGAGGTCGTTTTGCGCGAACACCGGGGCCGCAATGACATCGTTGCCGAACTGGGAATAGCTGTCAAAATCGCCGCTGACATAAACCCCGGAGGCGTTGGCGGTGGAAGCCCAGGTGGAGGTGGTGGGGCTGCCAAAAGATGCGGCGACCTGCGGATTGCCGTTGGTGTCATAGCGGGCGAAGTACTGACCGCGCCCGCCCGGAATGGAAACCGAGAAACCGCCAAACTGTGCGCCGGAGCCGTAGGCCGTTCCGATGGCGAACAGATTCGAGCCGGACACGGACAGGAGCGGCACGTCATCAAACACGCCCAGGTGTGAACCGAAGGACTCGCCGAGGCCGCGCAGCCACAAGGCGTGGCCATTGGTGGAATTGAGGCTGGCGATGGTCCATTCACGGTCGGTGACCACGGAGACGGCGCCGATGCTGTTGGTGACGGTGGGGCCGAGCGCGATATAGCCGGACCATACGCTGGCGTAGAGCCCGCCGCCGCCGCAGGCGAGATCGGAGACCCATTCCGGAACGATCTGTGCCCAGCGGACCACGCCGTTGGAGTCATACTGCACGATGAATCCCGGCAATCCCGAGGTGGGAGCGGTCAGGTTGGTGCCTCCAAAGTTGATCGTGCCCGAGGCGGTCCCGGCCACCGTGACATTGCCGGCAGCGTCCGCCACGATGTCGTTGTAAAAGGTGAAAATGCCGTTGGTCCCGCCGATGACATGGTACCATAAATTGCTCCCATTGGCATCAAAACGCGCCACCAGCAGGGAGCCGCTGCCGGATTCCACGATTTTGTTGGTGCCGAGCCAGTTGGTGCCGGTGATACCGGCCTCCAGGTAGACGCCGTTCCCGGGAGCCAGCGCGACGCCTTCACCAACGCTGGAGCTGGAAGCCTGGTTGTTGGTCAGACCGACGGCCCAGATGGCATTGCCGTTGGGGGCATGTTTGACCAGGCCCGCGCCGGTGGATCCCGCAATCGTGAGAACATTCTCAACATTGCCGTTGGTCAAAACATCCATGCTGGCATCAATTTCAGCAGCGGCGTAAATGTTGCCCGCAGAATCCACCACGCAACCGCTGTAGTAATCCCGGTTAAAGGCAGATGGATTCACCGGCGAGAAAGGCGATTTCACGGCGATGGACCAATCGGGCGGCAACGGAGCGCTGACGAAGGTGACGATGGCCGTGGTGGTGTTGGCCGAGCCACCAGAAGTGCTGGCCACGGCGTAATAACTGCCGGCGACGGCGGGCGTGCCGGAGTAAGTGGGAATGTAGAATGCGTTGGTCGCGTTGGGAAGGGGGGAGGGATTGCCGACCTCAAACCATTGCCACGTAATGGGAGCGTTGACGGGATCGGTGGCGGCCGCCTGCAAGGCGACATTGTAGCCGGGATAGTTCGTCTGGCTGAATGGATTCAAGGTGATGGAGGGGGCCGTATCAGCGACATAACTCACCTGGTCGAGAAACCCGGCTTGTGTCGGATCAGAATCGCCATTGGCGAAAACCGTCCAGCTCAAGGTGTGCTGACCCGCTTGAATAATGAATGCCCCGTCTTGAGACCAGGGAGTATCGCCGAAAATGTCATCCGCGTAGTTACCGTCGATGTCGAATTCATAATCAAAACCCCCGTTGGGATCGTTGGCGATGCTCGACCAGTCAAAACTCAGGGTCCCCGGGCCGGTGACGGTGACCGAGAGAGTTGAAGATTGCGAACCGGTGACGCTGCCGCTTTGCGCGGCGGAAACACCGTTGTCATCGTTGGTGCTTTCAACGAACCAACTGCTGTCGCCGCTGGTGGTCCAGATGAGATTGGTGGTGCCGAGCGCCGCATTGAAGTTCGGGGCCACGGCAGTTGACCCGGGGTTGGAGTAAAGCTGCGTGACCTGGCTTGAGGAAAGCACGCCGGCATAGATCTGGATGTCATCCAACAAACCCTGAAAATAGTTGGCAGTGGAGGCGCTGGACGGGTCTGTTTGAGAGGCATCAATCGCACAGCCAATCGCAATCAAATGCGGATCGCTCAGCGGGTTCATGGTGGCGGTGTCAGAGCTGCTTAAAATGCCATCAATATATATTTGCTTCACGCCGGTGGCCTCGGTCCGGGTAATGACCACATGATGATAATTGCCATCATTGATGTCCGTCGCTGAATTGATGGTGTCATCGCCGTAGGTCCCGCCCGTGTTGAAGCCGATTTCGCCCCCGTCCAGCGCGGTGACGAAGTCGTAAGCGGTGCCCGGCACGTCGCCGGCCACAATGCCATCACCGCCGAAAGCTTCGCCGCCTTCGTCGCCGTTGGTTTCCATGGTGTTGATCCAGAAAGAGAGCGAGAAATCACCGGTAAACGTGCCCAATATGGCGGGGGGCGTGGTGTTGTAACTGAGGAAACCGTTGCCGTCAAAATATCCCGCGTAACTGCCCGTCTTGGCGACACCGGTGCCCACGCCATCACCGCCGCTAAAATCCAAGTCGTAGCCATTGCCGCTGCTGTCCTGCCCGGGATTTCCAACGTTATCGAAGGTGTAATGCGCGATCAGGTTGATGTTGGTGACAGGAGGGTTCGTAACCGCGAAAGACACTTGATCACCCGTTTCGAGGGTGGAAGCGGAAGACCAGCCCGAGATGGCAGCGTGCGGGGGATTGGTATTAAGGGGCGTGGACGCCACGAAGAGGGGCGAAGCATAATTCGTGACGTAATTCAGCCGAAAAGTGCAGTCCACGCCGTTGGGAATGGGTGTGGGAATGGTCCAAAATGTCTGGCCGATCGGAATGCTGGCGGGCTGATAGAAGGAAAAATCACGGTTGGCCACGTACGGGTTGGGGTTGACGGGCCAGTTGGTCGGGCCCGACCAGGTAAAGGTCGGCTGATTTGGGATATTGAGCGAGAGATCCGACGGAAAGGTGATCATCGTCGCCGGCAGCATGTTGCTGGTTGCGGTGGGGGCAGTCACCGTAAACGTGTAGTGATTGGTGGTGGTGGCGTTGGTGAAGAGAATTTTCCAGGTGCCGTTGGTGATTTGTTGCATGGCCGAATTGAAATCACTGTAATTATTTTCAAAATCTAATTCGGAGCGGTCCACCAGGCCATTGGTGGTCATGTCATATCCACGTTGCGAACCGTTGGTGGGCCAACTGGGAGATGAAATGATGTAAGTGCCCAGGGCGGCGGCGGGAGCCACGGCATTGGTGGCCATCGGGGTGTAAAAGACGTAGGCCTGCCCCTGAAGAGTGCGGTACATGTCGAGGGTAAACGTCAACCCGGCGCGGGCGGATGGCACGGCGGCAAGCACCAGCGCGATGGTCAGGATTACGGGCAGCGCCAGGACTTGGGAAATACGAGGGGCAAAACAGTTTTTCATGATTTGGATTGATTGAATGGACGGTTACAGGCCGATAACAACTCAAGGATTTCCGATGATACCGCCCCGCATTCTTGAAATGTGGCCTGTCGATATCAATTGCAGATGATGAATGCCAGAACATTCTCGCTACTTTTGAAGAATTGTGACTGTGCGATGGTGGGCCTCCGTACTTGAACCGACCCGCACTCGCAAATTGCAAGTGGAAATGCCGACCGGCAAGCGAAAGCATCCAAATGGCGAAGACGGGCGCTGTCAGGGTTTGATGGGTTTGCCGGTCGCGTCGACAAGCACAGGAGAAACAATGAGCCAATAATTGGTGGGGTTGGAGGGGTCCGCATTGCGGCAATTGAGGACGAGGGCGCCGGCGTCGGGGATGAGGGTGCGACAGGCGGCGGAGAAGTTGGTTTTAATGGCGGGAAAGTTGGAGGGAGAAAAGGCGGAAAATTCAGTGGCACTGGCGCCGAGGAGGATATTGATATTATCGGACACGGGCTTTGCCTGCACGTCGATCATGGTTCCAACGTTTGTGTAAATGCCCGGCGCAATGCGCGCCGACGATCCCATGGTTCTGATGCCTCCCCAGGTGCCGCTGCCGACCTGGATGCTCATTTTGGTGACGAATGACAATTCCAAATTTGTCTTGAGGGCCTGTCGCAAAGCAAAGAGTTCCGCGGGTGAGACCACCCAGGCGCCCATCCCGTTGGTGTTCGCAACAAATGGGGCGCCGAGGACGCCGGGCGCGACGGAGGAGGAACTTGTGAAAATATTCGCGGAGATCAAGATGTTCGGCCGGTGGCTGTGGTAATACCGCATGAGCGGGCCGGCGAGGTTGATCAGTTTGTATTTCAGGAGAGTCAGCGGTCCGGGACGGGTGGCCTGAGCCATTTGCGCGGGGGTCATCCAGGTGAACTGCGGATTTGAAGAAGCAAAGGCGAGGAACAGGACCAAGAGAACGACGAGCAGGGAAACACCCACGGCGAGGAATCGGAGCAAAGTGCGGCGGCGGGGCGGCGTTTCGGAAGATGTCGGCCGTGAATCCATGGGCGACATATTGATGCTTAAGAAGGCGCGGAGAGTAAAGGGCAAGTTCAAAACCGCCGCGCATTACTTCCACGCACTTCTTTACGACGCCCGATCCAAGATCGGCGCCACCCCGGCGGCGAAGGCCTCATTAAGGCATTGCGAGCGCGGGGAAAAAAGCGTCCGGCTAATTCTTTGTCGTGCGGAATCCGCCCGTGAGAAAGACAATAAGACAAATCAACAGAATCAGACCAACCCCGCTGCCGCCAATCACCGGCCCCCCGAAGTAAAACCCGCCGCCGCCGAACAATAGAAGAAGAACAATTAAAACCAGTAATATATTCATAAATACACAGTACCACACCGTTCCATGATGGCCATGGGGTGTTCACCCCAGAAGCCATCTAACAAATGCCCGCGGCGCGCAAAGTTTCGGGCGCGACGCCGGATTCGCGGAGGGCGCGGAGGCTGAGGGCGTCGTGGCGCTTGGCGAGGCGGCGGCCAGATTCGTCGGTCATCAGGGAGCAATGGTAAAACGCGGGCGGCGTCAGGCCGAGGGCGCGATAGAGCAACAACTGGCGGGCGGTGGAGACGAGCAAATCCGCGCCGCGCACGACTTCGGTGATTTGCATGGCGGCATCGTCCACCACAACAGCGAGATGGTACGCGGGGACGTCGTCATGGCGCCAGACGACAAAGTCGCCAAAGTCTTTTCCGGCGACGAATTGTTGCGAGCCGAGATGGGCGTCGATGAAGGCGATGGTTTCGCCGTCGGGAACCAGGAAACGCCAACTGAATGCGGAGGGCGGAATTCGGAGGGCGGAGTTTTTGGTTGGGCGGCAGGTGCCGGGATAAATGAGTTCATCGTCGGATTCGTGCGGAGCGCGGGCGGCGGATTGGATGTCCTTGCGGGAGCAGGTGCAGGGATAAAGGCAGCCGGCGGCGCGGAGCTTTTCAAGGGCGGCGAGGTAGAGCGAGCGACGCTCGCTTTGAGCGTAGGGGCCGAATGGGCCGCCGCAGTCGGGGCCTTCCTGCCATTGGAAGCCGAACCAGCGCAGGTCTGCGAGCATGGCGTCGGTGAATTCAGGTTTGGAGCGGGCGGGGTCGAGGTCTTCGTTGCGAAGGATGAGGACACCGTTTTGGGCGCGGGCGCGTTGCTGGGCGGTCCAAAAGGTGCGGGCATGGCCGAGATGCAGAAGGCCGGTGGGAGAAGGGGCGAGACGGCCTCGATAATGCGGAGTGTGGAACGCGGAGTTCGGAGTCAAGGAGGTTAAATCGTTAAATGGTGAAACGTTAAATCGTTACAGCGTTGAATTGTTGCAAATCCAACTGCATTTGATGCCGTGACGCAATCAAAACGGTTCGTTGGGGTGGGACTTGAGCCAGGCGCTGAAGCCGGGCAGATGAAAGCTGAGGAGTTTTTGGGCCTTGGCGGAGTTGAGGGAGGTGTCGGGGGAGCGCGGATCGCCGTGGTAATCCTTGAGGAGGCCGGGCTGCAACT
>DATMLG010000143.1:0-2206 GCA_035570675.1 Verrucomicrobiia bacterium
AAGGCCGACCAATTTACAAAGCCCCCTCCTGCCCGTCAACTGATTTTGCCCCTCCCACCCGGCCCGCGCTGGCAATGTGGGCAGAAATACGTGCTCCGCGCCGCCTGGGTTAGCCGTTCGATGGCCGTGCCGCATTTCACGCAGGGCAGGCCGCGCCGGTCGTAAACCTGCAGCCGCTCCGCGTAAAAACCGTTCGCATCGCCCTTCGAGCCGAAATAAAACAGCCCGTCCCGCGTGCCGCCGCCCGCAATGTCAATTGGCAGCGTGCTGCCCTGCCGGATTGCAATGGTCAAAACCTGCCGGATCGCCCGCCACAAACGCTTCACCTGCCCGGCATCCAACCGGTTCGCCCTTGCCCGCGGCGAAATGCCCGCCCGGAACAACGCCTCGCTCGCATAGATGTTTCCCACGCCCGCCACCAGCGCTTGGTCCAGCAGCTTGACCTTCACGGCCTGACCGGAACGACCCAGGGCCGCTCCCAGATGTTTGGCTGTAAATACCTTTTCCAACGGCTCCGGCCCCAGTCTTTCCAGCGCGCCCGTGTCCAGCGTGAGCCGCCCAAAATATCGCGTGTCTTCAAACACAAACCGGTGCGTTCCCAAATCCATCGTCACCGCCGTGTGCTTGGGCAACGCCGCATCCTTTTCCAGCAAATACATGCGCCCGGTCATTCCCAGATGTCCCACCAACAGCTCCGGCTCGCGACGACCCGCCAACCGCATTGTGAACAGCAGGTATTTGCCGCGCCGCGTCACGTCCATGAACTTTGCGCCGCGCATCACCTGCACAAATTGCCGCTCGGAAGTTGGCGCGAGAATTTTTGGACGCTGCGCTTCGGCGCTCCGCACGGTTTTGCCCTTGAGCAACGGCCGCAGATGGCGCACCAGCACCTCGACTTCAGGCAGCTCAGGCATCAATCCTTTTCAAACGCGGAGTAGCTCTCATGCATTGCCACGCAGGCAGGCCGTGACTTCTTCGTCCTCAAGTTGCGGAAAATCTTCATAATATTGGCCCACCGCCATAAAATCCGGGTCCACCACCAGCGCGGTCACTTCATCCGCCAGTTGCGCCAGCCGTTCCACCGCGTGACTCGACGCCACCGGTGCCGCCACCGACACCGCGCGCGCCAGTTGCTTCCGCGCCGACATCACCGCAACCACCGCAGTCGCTCCCGTCGCCAAACCGTCGTCAACGATCAGCACTGACTTCCCGCCCAGATCCAACCCGCCGGTGCTGTGAAATCTCATCCCATAACCGCGCAACCGCTCCGTCTCCTCGGTGATGACGTGCTCCAGTTCCTTGCGGTTGACGCGAGGTTCCGATGCCTCCAGTTCATCCAGCATAAGCACATCATGTTCGGCCATCGCGCCCACGGCAAATTCCGGATGACGCGGATGCCCGATTTTTCGCACGACCAGCACATCCAGCGGACACGCCAGCACGCGCGCCACTTCCGCCGCTATCACCACCCCGCCCCGCGGCAGGCCCAGGACGATGTCCGGCCGCATGCCAAGCCCCGCCAGATGAATGCCGAGCCTTCGGCCCGCATCCGCTCGCGATAAAAAGTTCACACCCCACCCTTCGCCCCATTTTGCCCAAAAATCAACCGGACGGCGGCAGTTTCTGGAAATTTTCGCCGCTTACGCCGTGACCAGCGTGCCGACCGGTTCGCCCATCACCACGCGCCGGAGATTGTGCGCGCGGAAGAAATCAAAAACCACAATCGGCATTTTGTTGTCCATGCACAGGGAAAAAGCCGTCGAATCCATCACCTTCAACTGCTGTTGCAGCGCGTCCAGATACGTGATCTTCACATAACGTTTGGCCTTGGGATTCTTCTTCGGGTCGCTGTCGTAAATGCCGTCCACCTTGGTCGCCTTCAAAATGACCTCCGCCCCAATTTCATTGGCACGCAACGCCGCCGCCGTGTCCGTCGAAAAATATGGATTGCCCGTGCCGCCGGCGAATATCACCACCCTGCCCTTTTCCAGATGCCGCACCGCGCGCCGCCGGATGAATGTCTCCGCCACCTGCGCCATCGTGATCGCGCTTTGCACGCGCGTCGCCACGCCCAGTTTTTCCAGCGCGTCCTGCAACGCCAGCGAATTGATCACCGTCGCCAGCATGCCCATGTAATCGCCCGTGGCGCGCTCGATGCCGCGTTCGCTCCCGGCCAATCCGCGAAAAATATTGCCGCCGCCAATGA
>DATMLG010000144.1:0-5937 GCA_035570675.1 Verrucomicrobiia bacterium
ATGACGAAACCGCCTTCATCGAAATTCGGCATAAAGTTCGTCGGTAACAAACGGTAGATGAGGACACCCGCAGCCAGCATAAAGGCGCAAGCGAGCAGCGTCAGCCAGGCGTTCCGCAACGCCCAACGGACGGCCGATTCATAAACGCGCAGGATGCGTTTGAGCAAAAAGCCGGCTTCCTCGCCAGTGGAGGCCGCCACGGTCCGGCCGCGAATGAGCCAGGCGGCCAGCGACGGCGTGAGGGAAACGGCCAGGATTAAAGACACCAACAGGGTGACAACCATCGTCAACCCCAGCGCGCGGAAAAAAACTCCGGCCATGCCGTTCAAAAAAGTGAGCGGCAGGAAAACGACGACCGGTGTGAGCGTGGAACCGACCAGCGCAGTGAGAATTTCACCCATGGCTTCGTGGATACCTTCGAGGCGCGGCCGGCCCGCCGCGATGCGGTGGCACATGGCTTCGACCACGACAATGGCATCGTCAATAATCAGGCCAATGGAGGCGGCGATGCCGCCGAGAGTCATCATGTTCAAACTCATTCCCGCGCTTTTCATCACGACCATGGCGATGAGCACAGAAATCGGAATGGCGACAATGGCGGTCCAGACGCTGCCCCAGTTTTTCAGGAAGAAAAAGAGGATGGCGATGGACAGGATCAGCCCAAAAATAATGGCGTTCCAAACGCTGCCGACCGAATCGCGTACGAATTGCGACTGGTCATAGAAAAATTCCATGTTCACGTCCGGCGGAAGCTGCTTGTGCAATTCCCGTAATTGTTTTTTAAGCGCGGCGGCAATGGCCAGGACGCTGGCATCGGGCTGGCTTTCGATATTGAACTCCACGGCCGGACGCCCCCGGGCGGTGACACTGGTGTAAGCCGGCGCGGGCCCGCGCTGCACCGTGGCCACATCTTTGATTTGGATGGGATGATTATTGCGGACCGAAATAACCTGATTGCCGATGTCATCCGGTGAATTCACGCGCCCGTTCACAGTCGTCAAATAGAGATGGTAATTCTCGACAATCATGCCGGCAGCGGCGACGAGGTTGTTTTGGGTAAGGGCGTCGCTGATATCCTGGAGACCCAAATGGGCCGCCTGCAATTTCAAAGGGTCGACGATGACGTGATATTCCGGCTGCTGGCCGCCCATGAGTTCCACGCCGGCCACACCGGGGATTTGGAGGAACTGCGGTTTGATGATGTAGTTGGCAGCGTTCCAAAGGTCCATCTGGTTTTCATTGGAGCTCGTCAGGCTGATGCCGATGATGGGATAGCTGAGCGAAAATGCGACACGGGAAACATCGGTAGAGGCCGTCGCGGGCAGGTCGCTGCGGATCGTCGAAAGCTCGCCCATGACGTAAAGGTCGGCCCGGTCCATGTCCGTGCCCCAGTTAAAAAGCACATTGACGATGGCGGAACCCCGCGAGGTGGAAGAGCGCACGGAAACGACGCCCGGGATGCTCTTCATAGCTTCCTCGATGGGCCGGGTAATGGTGGCCATCATGTCGTTGGCGGGCATGATGCCGTTATTGACCATGACGACGATGCGCGGAAAATCCGTCCGCGGAAAAACCGATGACGGCGTGTTGCGCGCACAAAAAATTCCGGCCAGGCACAACACCACCGCGATGAACGTGATGGAGAGGGCGTGGCGCGTCGTGAAGCTGCCCAGCCGTGAGGAAGTGTCGGGGTTCATTGCGCTCCAGGCGAATTAGTCGCGTCGTCCAATGGATTCACTATTTTAATCTGGGTCTTGTCCGGCAGGCCGTAAGCGCCCACCGTCACCACCTGGTCACCCTCCTTGAGGCCAGGTGCGCTGATTTCCACCCAATCGTCCTCACGAAAACCGGCCTGCACGGGCGTTTGCGTCGCTTCATTGCCATCGACCACGGGAATAAAACTATTTCCGTTATCATCCGCGACGACGCTTTCCACCGGGGCGGCCAGGCAATTGGTGTGGGCCGCGGTGACGATGCGAAACTGAACGAATTGTCCCGGCCGCAACCCGCTATCAACAGGCAGCGATGCCCAGGCGGTAACGGTGCCGTCATCCGCGTTAATCTGCGGGCCGACAAAGGAAAGGGAAGTCGTGACGGGCGGTTGGGTCAAAACCTGGACTTCCTGGCCGGTCTGCAATTGGCCTGCTTGCGCAGCGGGAATTTTTGCGGTCACGGCGAGCCGGCTCAAATCAATCACTTCAGCAACGGCGGTAGTGGTGTCCACCGCCTGGCCGGGTACGACATTGACGCTCGTGACTGTACCAGAAACCGGCGCGATAACTTCCAGCGATGCCAATTGCGCTTTGGCGTCCTGCAGATTTTTCAGCGACGTATTTTGCTGGCCGAATAATTGTTCCTGGCGATCCACTTCGTCGCGGGCGTAGTCAATCGTTGTGGACGCGGAATTCAGTTCCACCAGCACGTCGCCTTTGTTCACCTGCTGCCCGGCAATGACGTTGACTTTGGCGACGGTTCCGGCGGTGGGCGCAGACAAAGGGCCGCCGGCAGCAGGTTGCGTGGCCGTGGCCGGCGCGGCATCTACGGAACCATAGCCGGTAACGTATTGATGGAGCGTCACGCGTTTGAGCGCGCCGACCTGCACAGGAATGATGGGCTGGACGTTTGCATTAGCCTGCTGCGCTTCGTCATCATCGTCGTCTCCCCCGGAAGCCGGGCCGTGTAATTTACTAAGTGCGTACAGGGCCACCCCTGCGCAAACGACGGCAATGGCGATGAAAATATGTTTTCGTTTCATTTTTGAACTTGTGAAAGATTGCTTTGCGCGGCCTCGAGCGTCTGCGGCGACAGTGTCAAAGGACTCTGGACAGCATCTTCCAATGCGCCCAGCGCCTGCTGCGCCTTGACCAGTGCGTCCTGTTGATTTTGCGCGCCGGTGCAATACGCGCTTTCCGCATCGGCCAGCGCGAGCGCGTCCACTTCACCCAATTTCGCCTGCGCGCGGACGGAATCCAACTGCCGGCGCAAATCCGCCAGCAACGCGCGCGCCGTGGCCGATTCCTTCAACGCCGCATCGTAACCCGCTAACGCGCCGTCAATTTCAGAAACTGCCCCCGCCTGTACGCTCAAGAAATGCGCGGCGGCGGTGGCGCGTTTGGCTTCCGCCTCGGCGATGGGTCCCTGGTTGTGGTTGAGCAACGGCAAATCCACCGTCAGGCCCAGTTGCCATTCATTGTCCCCGGCGTTGCCGGAGTTGTAGGCATAACCGGGGCCGAGGTGGATGTCGGGATATTGATTGGCGATCTCGAGTTGCAGCGCGGACTGGCTGGCCGCGTAATCCGCCAACGCGCCGCGTACGTCAGCGCGATTGAACAACGCCTGCCGCCGGACTTCCGGTTTGGTCAACTCCCGTGGAAATTGGTTCAGTGAAGCGAAAGAAAATTTTACGCCGTCCAGCGCATGCAACGGGACCCCCAGCGCTCCCGCCAATTGCGCGCGCGCCTGGTTGACCTGGCCAACCGCATCCTGTTCGGACAATTGCGTCGTTTCCAAAGCTACTCGCGCTTGTGTCACTTCGAAATCTGAAACCACGCCACTGGCGAATTGTCCCTGGAGCAGGCGCACGGTGTCGCTTTGCGCCTGTTCCTGGCGGGCGAGCAGTGATTCGCTTTCACGCGCGGCGTAAATTGCCAACAACGCGACGCGAACATGGCTGCGCGTTTGCCACGCGGCGGAAACGAAATCCCAATACGCCGCTTCGGAAAGATGTTTGGCCTCGTCCATGCGCCGGCCGCGTTTGCCGGCGGTTTCGATGGGAATATCCAGCGTCACCGGAATAATCCACGGCGTCGGCGTGTCGGGCACCTGGCTGTCGTAGGCAGGCGTCACGGTCACGGACGGATTGGGCCGCTGGCCCGCGGTGATTTCCCCCGCCTGGATGGATGCCCACTGCGCGCGCGCTTCGGCAAAGGTAGGCTGATAATAAAACGCGACGAGGGTTAACGCATTCAAGTCCCACGAACGGTGCGGCCATTCGCCGTCAACGTGGTTGGTTTGCAAAAACGCGCGCAAGCCGTCGTCTGTCAACGACCGCGCGTCAAAGGCATCAGCACTTTTCTCCGGCGAAATGGGCTGCGGATGATACGTCGCGCAACCGGCAAACAAAATGATCCCAAAAATTAATGGCAGAAATCTTATCACGGCCAAATTCATGGCTACTGCATGCCATACACCAAAATCTTGAAGGTGTTGGGAACGAATCGCATGCGGCGGCGCTCTCCGCCCCCGCTGGGCTGGTTCGTGGAAGTGTCCACCTGTGCCGTGGCCAGGTAAATATTATGCGTGACGGGGTCAAGCGCCATCGTGCGGGCGCCACGCGCTGTATCCAACTTTTGCACGACGGTCAATTTGTCCGGCGCATCTTCATGCGCAATCGTCGTCGTGCCGTCACCGCACGAGGCAAAGGCCAGTTGCGTGCCCGGATCAAACGCATTCGCATCCACGCCCCGGCCAATCGGGACATTCGCGACGACCTTGCCGCTCGTATCGTCCATCATCACCATCATCTCGTTCTCGCAACCGAGAAACAGCCGGTGATTTTTCACATCGATTGCCAGGCCCGAAGCGCTATCGCCCGGCGCAATCGGCCAGTTCGTAATCACCGTGTGAGCGTCGCCATCAATTTCGGCGACTTCACTCTGGCTCTCGATATTGTCGTAGATGCGGTTCGCGATAGGATCGGCCTGCGCAAATTCTGGCCGCCCGTCCAACTGGACAGTCGCGACGACTTTTTGTCCCTTCACATCTATGACCGTAGCCGCGTTGGCGCGCCCGCAAAACAGATAGGCCTCCCCGCGCGCTGGATTGTACATCATCCCGTCCGTGCCTTCGGACGTGTCCACTTTGGACAGCGTCTGGAGCGTTTTCAAATCCACGATGCCGCCCTTATTTTCCCGGCCATTACTCGTGACACCCAGGCCAAGCTCCGGCGCGAGTGCGACGCCATGCACACCGGGTGTGTTGGTGATTTCGCCGACGATTTGGTTATTTTTTAAATCAATGACCACGACTTCCGTCGAGTGCGAGACGTAAAGGCGGCGGGCCGTGGGATCAATGGACAAATAATCCCATCGGCTTTCACCGCCAATGGGAATCTGTGTGATGTAATGATAGAGGTCATCCGCCCGGCAGGCCGTTCCCGCGGAAAGGGCGGTGACTGCGACCGACATTATCAGAAGCGTAGGGAGATTTGTTTTCATAATAATTATTCCTTAATCGTGTTAGGAATCTTTACCCGTCCTCTCGCAGGGAGCGAGAAAAAACCGTTAAATGACAGAAATTTCATTTTGAATTTAGTCTGTTGTCATATTGACTTGGTTAAATGGCGCGTCGGCAAAACGTCGGCTAAAAAATCGAACAAAGGACACAGATGAAAATAATCACACAACCCGTAGTCATCATCGGCCTGCTCGCCGGGCTGGCCATCCCCGCCCTTGCAGAAGACAACGAACAAACCGTAAAATGGAGCGACCTTCCGGCTGCGGTTCAAAACACCATCACCGCCAACGCCAGCGGCGGCAAAGTTGGCAAGATCGAAGTGGAAACCGAAAACGGCGCGACCACCTACGAAGCCAAGGTGAAATCCAACGATGCGAAAATGGAAATCGAAGTCGCCGCAGACGGCACGCTGCTCGAAACGGAGACCAAACTGGATTTGGATGATGTCCCTGCCGCGGTCCAAAGCACCATTACCGCCAATGCCAATGGTGGCAAAGTGAAAAAAATTGAGAAGGAGGTCGAAAAAGGCGTGACGACCTATGAAGCCAAGGTTGAAGCTTCCGGTGACAAGGAAACGGAAATCAAAGTCGCCGCCGACGGCACGCTCATCAGCGCCAAATCAGAAGACGAGGACGACGATAAAGATGGCGACCACAAAGACAAGGATGACAATGATAAAGACGGAAAATAACAGGCCCGGTA
>DATMLG010000145.1:0-4732 GCA_035570675.1 Verrucomicrobiia bacterium
ACAGCCGCTGCCCCTGCAGCAACAGCCGCCGACGCGCAAACTCGATCAACTCCCGCCGCAGCTTGTAACGCAGCGCCCAGATTTCCTCATCGGAGATGAAATTCGGGTCAAGCATCCGGCTCCAAAACTCCGGCGTGTTGATGGATTTGTCCCAGTGCCGCCCCGTGCCCGCGTCCTGGTGCCAGAATTGCGTTGTTTCTCCGCCGGAAGTCGTGACCTCCGCCGGCGGCTTGGTCGCGCTCAGCCGCCGCCGCCAGAACCGCCGCACCGGCCCCTTCATCCAGCCCAGCAGGTGAATTCCGTTCGTGATGTGCCCGATCGGCACCTGGTCCTCCTTCAGCCCCGGATACAGCGCCTGCCACATGTGGCGGCTCACCTGCCCGTGCAGTTCGCTCACCCCGTTCGCCGCGCGCGACGCCTTCAACGCCAGCACCGTCATGCAAAACGATTCATTCGCGTTCTTGGGGTCTACCCGGCCCAGCGCCAGCAGTTCCTTGAACGGCATCTTCAACTGCGCCGCATATTTGTGCAGCGCGTAATCCATCAGCTCCGCGTTGAACCGGTCGTGCCCGGCCTCCACCGGCGTATGCGTCGTGAAAATGCACTGTGGCCGCGTCAATTCCAGCGCCTCCGCCGCCGTCTTGCCGGACGCCATCTTTTCCCGCATCAATTCCAGCGTCAAAAACGCCGCGTGCCCTTCGTTCATGTGATAAACCGAGGGCTCGATCCCCAGCGCCCGCAGCAACCGCACCCCACCGATGCCCAGCAGCACCTCCTGCATGATCCGCGTCGTGTTGTCCCCGCCGTAAACCCGCAGCGTCAGGTCCCGGAAATGTTGCGCGTTCTCCGGACGGTTCGTGTCGATCAAATAAACCGGGATGCGCCCCACGTTCACGCGCCACACCTGGAAATAAACCTGGGCCATCGTGATCTCCACCGAGCACACCAGCGGCTGCCCGCTCGCGTCCAACACCTGCTCCAGCGGCAGGTTCCGCGGGTTCAGCAGCGTGTAATATTCCGTCTGCCAGTTGTCCTGGTTGATGGCCTGCTGAAAATATCCCTCCCGGTAAAACAGGCTGATGCCCGCAAAACCCAGCCCCAGGTCGCTCGCCGACTTCGCGTGGTCGCCCGCCAAAATTCCCAGGCCGCCCGCCGCAATCGGCAGCGTCTCATGAAAACCAAACTCCGCCGAGAAATACGCCACCGGATTTTTCAACAGCGACGGCGCCTTCTCATGGCACCACGTCGCCGGCTCCTTCAAATAATCCTCAAACGCCTTCAGTACCCGCCGCACCCGTCCGGCGAAATCGCTGTCCTGCAGCCGCACGTGCAGCTCGTATTCCGACACCTCGCGCAGGATCGCCACCGCGTTGTGATACAAGTTCTGCCAGCTTCGCGGCGACAGCTCCGCAAACAGCTCCTGCGCCTCCTGGTCCCACGTCCACCAGATGTTCCGCGCCAGCTTGTTCAGGCCCGCCGTCAGTTGCTGCAATTCTCCAAGGTTCAAGGGTGTGTCAGCCATATGTCTTCAAGTTTCAAAAGTTCAAGGATCAGTACCGCTCAATAAAACCGCCCGGTCGGGCATTAACGTTAGACACCCCCGCTTCGCCCCGCAAATAAAATCCACGCCGCCCCCCCGATTTGTTTTACCCGTTCCGCCCCCTGTGTTACCTTCCCCGCGGCGCATCGTGAAAAAATACTGGCACGTCATCAACATCGGCATCCAGAACAACCTGGCCTACCGGGTCAATTTCCTCTTCCGCATCGTGTTCGGTTTCGTCCCCCTCCTCGCCACCATCTATCTCTGGCGCGCGGTCTACCACGGCAAACCGCCCGGCGCCGGCATCGGCGGCCTGTCCCTCGCCCAGATGACCTCCTACTATCTCATCGTCACCATCGTGGACTCCCTCACCGCCGTCAACGAGGACGACTGGCAGATCGCCGCCGACATCAAGGACGGCAACATCAGCCAGTTCCTGCTCAAGCCCATCAACTATCTCACTTTTCGCCTCTGCCTTTTCTTCTCCGGCCGCACGATTTATTTCGCCGTCGCCGCCATTCCGCTGGCCCTGTTTATTTTCTCCCTGCGCGCCTATTTTACCCTGCCGCCGGACGCCGCCACCTTTGCGTTGTTTCTCGTTTCCGTCGTCCTCACCGCCCTGCTCCAATTCTTCATGTCCTTTGCCATGGCCATGCTCGCCTTCTGGGTGCTGGAAGTCTCCACCTTCATCTTCATCCTGTTCGCCTTTGAATTTATCGCCAGCGGCCACATGTTCCCGCTCAATATCCTGCCGCCCGCCTTGCAACACGTCCTCTATTGCACGCCTTTTCCGTATCAAATGTATTTCCCCGTCAGCATTTACACCGGCCAAATCAGAGGAACCGAGATTGTCCGCGGCCTGATCGTCCAGGCCGCTTGGGTCATCGCTGCCTGGTTGTTCGCCCGCTTCGCGTGGTCCCGCGGCCTCAAAAAATACACCGCCGTCGGCGGATGATTATTTGATTTGTTATGGCGAACGACAACCCATCTTTGATTCCTCCCTCCCCGCCTCAAGCCCCGGACCCCGCGCCTCACGCCCGCAATTCGATTTGGCGCTATCTGGAAATCTACGCCGCTCTTTGGAAAAACTCCGTCGCCCGCGAGATGAGTTTCAAGACCACCTTCATCTTGTGGATTTTTGTCGAATGCCTCTGGTTCGGCCTCCAGCTCAGTTTCATTGGCGTCATTTATCTGCAAACCAACAACATCGGCACCTGGACCGGTTGGGAGGTTGTGCTGCTCATCGGCACGAGCCAGCTCATCCAGCAGATATTCCACGCCTTCTTTCTCATCAACTGCACGAACCTTTCCGAACTTGTCCGCACCGGCAAGCTTGATTTCCTCATGCTCCTGCCCGTCAACACCCGCTTCATCATCTCGCTCCGCCAGGTGGACCTCGGCGCCTTCGTCAACGCCACGCTGGCCATTGCCGTCATCTTATACTCGGCCGCCAAACTGCATCTCGCGCCCACGTTCCTTCAAATCTCCGGCTTCCTCGTCCTCTGCCTCGCCGGCATTCTCATCCATTACTCCCTGATGTTTCTCCTCGCCAGCATCAGCTTCTGGACGGTGCGCGCCCAGGGAATTGTTTGGGGCTATTACAATCTCTTCCAGCTCGCGCGCCTGCCCGATGATGCGTTCCAGAAGGGCATGTTCAAGGCCTTCTTCACCTTCGCGATTCCAATGATTCTCGTCTCGAACGTCCCCGCCCGCCTGCTCGCGGACAAGGTCGAATCACCCCGCTTCATGCTCCTGCTCCTGGGCATGTGCGTCATTTGCTTCGCCGTTTCCGAATGGGGCTGGCGGCAATCCCTCCGCCGCTACACCAGCGCCAGTTCGTGACCGCCCTCGGTTCCAGAGCGGAAAACGGGTGGAACTTTCGTGGTTGCGCGAGCTTTCAGTAGCCGACGGTCGAAGGAGCGCCCAACAATATGCTGGGAACCGTCCCGGCAACCGAAGGCGTAAAAAATGCATAGGGCACGACCGTGACTTTCCGGTTGACCGAATCCTGCAATGCGATGGTCCCGCCCTGGACACTGGCCCCGGTGTTGTTCCCCTGGGAAATAATCATGGACACTCCTCCCGGCGCCGGGGCGGCGGACGACGCCTGCGCCTGCGACCTGGGCGTGTAAAAAATGACGGACGCCGCCAGCATCACACTGACCGCGGTTATCGCTCCGAAGGCCATGAGGCTGATATCTCTAATTTTCATGAACTGTTCCTTTCACTGTTTTGTTTTTGGTTGTTTGGTTGATCTTGAAAATTGCACGGGAGCGCCCGCCGCCGGATGGGAATTAATCGGCAAACCGTTGCTCGCCCGCTCCAAAGAAAGTGTAAATAATAAAATTCCCGAAATCCGGGTCCGCCAGCACCCCCCGCAAATGGCCGATGAAGGCAAACAATTGTTGATCTTCAAAATCCAGTTCGATGATTCCCGTGCCGATTCCCGGATACGCAATCATCCGTCCGTCGATTCCCTGGGTCGTCGCCCATCCCGAGCTGGGAAAGGCGATGGTTCTCCCACTGACGGAGGCATTGGTCGAAAACTCCGCCACCGGATACGCCAGCGTCCGGCCGTCCGGGCCGTGGACCGTGCTCCAACCTGTCGCCACAAACGCCACCAGCCGGCCGTCGCTTCCTTGATTGGTGGGAAAGTTCGACACCGGAAAACCCATCTGCCGGCCATCCCCGCCGGTCGCCAATGTCCAGTCAACCGACTGGTATGAATTCGTTCCCAGGCCCGGCACGCCGGAAGCCGGATGGACGGTGATTCGGCCGTCTGCGTTCGTGACCATCGTGCAACCGTTTGTGGGAAACGCCACCAGTCTTCCATCGGGGCCATTGTTCGTGGTCCATCCGGGCGGATACGCGATCAACCGGCCATCGGTGCCCTTGTTTGTGCTCCATCCGGACGGATAGGCAATCAGCCTGCCGTCCGTCCCCTGGTTCGTGCTCCAGTTATATGGATAGGCAATCACCCGGCCGTCTATGCCGCTGTTCGTTTTGAACAGCAAATAGGTGTTCGTCAACATGATCGTCCAGTCCAGGCTGGCGCGATAATAACGCCGCGGAAATTGCGGCGCGTTTCCGTCCGTGAACGGCACCGAATCGCTCACGATGCCGTTCGTCGCGAACGACAACGATGTCAGGTTCGTGGTGGTATCAATCTCATAGGTGCGGCCAAGCGGGGCG
>DATMLG010000146.1:0-2056 GCA_035570675.1 Verrucomicrobiia bacterium
GGACGCGGCGGCGCTTATCAGAATGGATACCGGAGAATTATTGGTATTGTAATATTGCATCTCCACGTCGGGCTGGCCGGAAGGCCGGATCAGTTTTTGCGTGCCGGCATAGTCAATGATGGCGTTGACGTTGCCCGCGCCGTTCCACTTGAACCATGTCTCATAGGTGAAACCGCCGGCGTTGGCGATGGCGGTGTTGTTTAGCTGCTCCGTTCCCGGCGCCAGAATGCCGCCCGCGCCATTGCAAACCACGGCCCGGTTGCCCGCGCCCGCCGGCACGCCATTGGTCGGAATATCGTTGGTCAGCGTGATCCCCGCGCCGCCATTGGTTCCGTTGCCCAAGGTGCCGGAGTTGGTCACGATGCCCCCGGCAACCTGGCTGGCATCGGTGTTATTGAGAGTATAATGAATGAGCGTCTGCGCCCGCGCTGACGGGGCCAGAAGCGAAATGCAGACGAGAAATGACAACGTGAGGGCAGGTTTCTTAAATTTCATGGCTGAGGCGGCGGCGTGTTTCTCAAGAACTTTCATCCCGTTAATGGCCGTAGACTCAAGCCAATAATGTTAGAAGCGCCGATACCATGAATAACCTGTCCGCCAAACGCGAGCCGTCAATTGTTACATTACGGTGACGGCAATAATTATAGCGGGGTTATCTCCCTGCAAACAAAAAAGCGGCTGAACCCTCGTCGGATTCAGCCGCGTGAAATAATTATCTGGTCAGGCTTTCGCTTCGCCCGCTGCCGCTTCTTTTTCCGGCTTGGCTTTGGCCTTCTTCTCGGGCTTGGCCTTGGCTTCCTTTTCAGGCTTGGCTTCCGGCGCCGGGGTTTCGCCCATCGGCACGTCCACCCATTCCAGAATCACCTGTTCGGAGGCATCGCCCTGGCGTTGTCCTGCGTTGCGCCCGACTGTTCCACCCAGTCTGATGATCCGGGTGTAACCGCCGTGGCGTTCCTTCTGGACGGGTGCGATTTCATTGAACAGGATTTTCACGGCGTCCTCCTGGTGCAATCGCGCGGCCGCGAGCCTGCGGTCGTGGACGGTCCCGCTCTTGCCGAGGGTCACCATCTTCTCCGCCACGGAACGCGCGGCCTTCGCCTTGGCCAGGCTGGTCTTGATGCGCTTGTGCTTGATGAGACTGCACACCATGTTGGCGAGCATCGCGTTCCGGTGTTCGCCGGTGCGGCCCAGTTTGGCGGTTCGCTTGAGATGACGCATATAAAACCTTATTCCACGGTCGCAGCCATGGGCGCGGCCTCTTCCTTCGGCGTCTCGAGGGACTCCGCGTCGAAGGTCATGCCCAGGGTCAGCCCCAGCGTGGACAGCTTTTCCTTGATTTCGTTGAGGGACTTCTTCCCGAAATTGCGGTACTTCAGCATCTCCGCCTCGGTCTTCATCGCCAGTTGTCCGACGGTGGTGATGTTCGCGTTGTTCAGGCAGTTCGCCGCGCGGACACTCAGTTCGATTTCGTTGACGCTCATCGAGAGCAGCTTCTTCAGCTTGTTTTTTTCCTCGTCCTGCTTGTCCACGACTTCCTCGAACTCGACCGCGTTCTTGTCATAGCCGACAAACACATCGAGATGATGCTGCAGGATGGCCGAGGCCTGGGTCAGGGCGTCATCAGGGGTGATGCGTCCGTCCGTCCAGATCTCCACCAGCAGGCGGTCGTAATCCGTGCGCTGGCCCACGCGTGCGCTCTCCACCGCGTAACGCACGCGCGTCACCGGCGAGAACAGCGAGTCGATGGCGATGACCCCGATGGCCTGGTTGGGCTTCTTGTTTTCGTCCCCGGGACAAAAACCGCGGCCGACCTTGACCTCGAGTTCCATCTCAAATTTCTTCTTCTTGTCGAGCGTGCAGATGTGCTGCTTGGGATTCACCAGCTCGATGTTCTGGTTCAGCTCGATGTCCCCGGCGGTCACGTCGCCTTCCTTGTTGACCGAAAGCAGGAGCACCTGCTCATCGCGGGTATGGGCCTTGAATTTGACCTTCTTGAGGTTCAAAACGATGTCGGTGACGTCTTCGACAACGCCTTCAATCGTGGCGAACTCGTGCA
>DATMLG010000147.1:0-23574 GCA_035570675.1 Verrucomicrobiia bacterium
CGCCTCGGCACCAGCCACGCCGTCGCCCTCGGCGCTTACACATTGGCACTGCAAAAGTTGGACGACAGGCAACTGGCCGGCGCGGCGGCTTGAATACTGATTTATGAAAAGAATCCTGTTGCCATTGATCACGCTGGTTGCCTGTGTCGTTACGGTACACGCCCAAAGCAAACATAGTCCATCGTCGCGCTATCCTACTTATCAGGGCCTGGTGATGTGCGGTTATCAGGGCTGGTTTCGAGCCGAGGGCGACGGTTCCGGTGGCGGTTGGTCGCATTACAGCGAGCGCGGTCAATTGACGGCAGCGGCGCTGCATCCGGATTTTTGGCCGGACGTTTCGGAGTATGAGAAAACATATCCGACTTCTCTCACCAACCGGGATGGCACGGTGGCGCGCGTATTCAGCTCGTATGACCAAAGCACGACTGATTTGCATTTCCGTTGGATGCAGCAATATGGCATCGACGGCGTATTCGTGCAGCGGTTCTTTGGCGGTTTGCGCACGCCGAAAAGCCGCGGAGCAAGCCGCGTGGTCCTGGAGCACGCGATGGAATCTTCGCAGAAATACGGCCGGGCGATTTCAGTGATGTATGACCTTTCCGGGCTAAGAAACAGCGGCGAAGATTGCTCTGCGATAATCCAAGACTGGAAGGAGCTGGTGGATGAATTGAAAATCACTTCACAGCCCACAAACAATTATCTGTATCACCGGGGAAAGCCCCTGGTCGTCATCTGGGGACTGGGCTTTCCGGATCGCGGTTACAACATTCGCAACATTGGAATTGAAAAGGTGATTGATTTTCTCAAAAACGATCCTCAATACGGCGGCTGTTCCATAATGCTTGGCGTGCCGACTTATTTCCGGGACTTAAACGTGGATACCACGTCCGATCCGTATCTGCATAAACTGATTGAATCGGCGGATATTGTCATGCCGTGGATGGTGCAACGATTTACGCCGCTCCTGCAATTTTTTGACCAGACACGTTACGAAGAAGAGGTCAAGGCCGACATTGCCTGGTGTTCCGAACGCCATGTGGATTACGCGCCGTGCGTTTCCCCGGGATTCAGCTGGCATAATATGCACAATCGTGGCCGGGGCGATAACGCCATGATTTATCCACTAAACCAAATCCCCCGCCAAAAGGGACGGTTTTATTGGAATGAAATCAGCGAGGCCATTGATGCCAAGGCCAAAATGATTTATGTGGCCATGTTTGACGAAATGGACGAGGGCACGGCCATTTTTAAGTGCTCCAACAATCCGCCGGCGGGCGTTCAATTATGCGATTATGAAGGAATGCCGACCGACCACTATTTATGGTTGACCGGCGAGGCCGGCAAGATGCTGCGCGGGGAAATTCCCTTTTCCGAACAGATTCCGGCCCGGGAAAATCCTGAAGAATCAAAACAGGCACAGCCAATGACAAGCTTGCAGCAGTCGCAATCTCGCGTGAAAACCCCATAAATCACTTAACAGCACAATTATGACAAAGTCTTTCATCCAATTTTTTGTTACCAATGCGTTCCTGTGTGCCAGCCTTTCTTATGCGCAGGTCGATTACGTTGATCCCGCGATGGGTGGACAAGGTTTCCTGCTCGAACCAACGCGCCCGACCGTTTCGCTGCCCAACAGCATGGTACGCGTCTATCCGGTACGAAAGGACCACTTGGATGATCAAATCCATTCATTTCCTCTGACCATTATTTCGCACCGCCTGGGCGAATTGTTCTGGCTGATGCCCTCCGACGGTTCGCCGGACGCCTGGGACCAGCCGGCAGCCTATGATCAGGAAACGCTGACGCCTTATTATTATTCCACGCGGTTTGACAGCTCCCTGATCCAGACAGAATTCACGCCTGCGGCGCGTTCCGGATATTTTCGTTTCACCTTTCCTTCCGGCAAGCCCTTGGTCCTGCTGGCCAACCGGCTGGAAGGCGAACTCTCCACCAACGGCAACAACAGCATTTCCGGGGTGGAACGCTTCAACAACATGCAGGTGTTTTTTTATGGCGAGTTCAATGCGCCGGTGCAGGTCCAGTCCAGCGGCGAAAACCGGCGGTTGACCGTCGCCGCGCCGGTCGGACAGAAAGTTTTGGAATTTCGTTACGGCGTATCTTTCATTAGCATCGATCAGGCGAAGAAAAATCTGCATGAGGAAATTCCCGCGTGGAATTTTGAAAAAATCAAACTTCAGGCGCGTGATCGGTGGAACGAAGCGCTTGGCCAGGTCGAGGTTGAAGGCGGCACACCGGAGCAGCGGCGTGTGTTTTATACCTCGTTGTATCGTTGCTTTGAGCGGATGGTCAACATTTCCGAGGATGGACAATACTACAGCGCCTTCGACCATCAGGTGCATCAGGACGCGCGCCCGTTTTATGTGGACAACTGGCTGTGGGACACCTACCGCGCCCTGGAGCCGTTGCAGACGTTGTTGAACCCGGAAATGGAGGCCGACAAAATCCAATCCTATGTTCGCATGTACCAGCAGTTGGGCTGGATGCCGGAGTTTGCCGTCCTTTGGGGCAATCATGAATGCATGACCGGCAACCCCGTTGCCGCATGGGTGGCGGATGTCCAGGCGAAGGGTATAACCAATTTCGATTTGACGACCGCCTATGCCGGCATACGCAAAAATTCCGTCGAAGGCACCTGGCTCCCCTGGCGCAGAGGGCCAAAATGTTCGTTGGACGACTTTCTCAACACAAATGGCTACATGCCCGCGCTCAAGCCGGGAGAACGGGAAACCATTGATCGAGTCCAGCCCCGGGAGCGGCGCCAGGCCGTCTCGGTGACGCTGGCGCAAAGCTACGACGACTGGTGCACGGCGCAATTGGCGCGTTCGCTGGGAAACGACGCCGACTATCAGTTCTTTATAAAACGCGCCGGCGACTACAAGAAACTGTTCCGCCAGGACAAGGGGCATGTCTGGCCGAAGGATGCAGACGGCAATTGGATTGAGCCATTCACCCCGGGATTTTCCGGCGGTCAGGGCGGACGAGATTACACCACGGAGAACAACGGGTACACCTACGATTGGGATGTCCAGCATGACTTGCAGGGGTTGTTTGAAATGATGGGCGGACGGGAGCAGGCGGAGGCGAAGCTCGACGAGCTTTTCCGCGAACCGCTGGGCATGAGCAAGTATGAATTTTGGGCCAAATTTCCGGATGCCAGCGGTCTGGTGGGCCAATTCTCCATGGGGAACGAACCGAGCCTGCACATTCCGTATCTCTACAATTACCTTGGCGCGCCCTGGAAAACGCAGAAGCGCGTCCGCATGTTGCTCGATACCTGGTTTACAGACACTACCCTGGGGATGCCCGGCGACGAGGACGGCGGCGGCATGAGCGCCTTTGTTGTTTTCTCCATGATGGGTTTATACCCGGTCACGCCTGGCGTGCCAATTTACGACCTCGCCAGCCCGGTCTTTGATCGCGTCACCATCCGGCTGCATAATGGCAAAACGTTTTCCATCGTTTGCCAGAATAATTCCAAGGACAATAAATATATTCAAAGCATCCAGCTCAATGGCCAACCCCGGCAAAAGGTGTGGCTCAGCCATGCAGAGGTCATTGGCGGTGGCACGCTCAAACTCGAAATGGTTGACACGCCCAACACAAAATTAGGCTCAAGTCCGACTGATTTCCCGCCTTCCGCAATGGCAACGGACCCAAAGACATTTGAAACGGGCAAGCCTTAAAGTCATGTGCCCACCCCCATGCCGCCTGCGAATCAGGGTTTGGCGCCCATCGAACTGCCGGGGTTCAAAATATCATAAAAAATGAGCATGGCTAACGGTCGCGTCGTGCCGATACCCGCTTTCAAATCCCGCATTCGGAACCTGCCGTCTCGGAATGTTTTCCCCCATCATCCCCGCTTTAGGGGATGTCAACCGGGCCGCTTGAAGAATTATGTTGATGTGTTTCTTCTGATGTTTTGCTGTTTGCAGATTTATATTTTAAATGGATGCGAAAACAATACCGCGGGTGCTTCGGTTGCTGGGTATTGTTGCGACGAGCCTCGCCTTCACCGTCAACGCCGTTTCCGAAATAATCGGGCAGGATTCGTTTGAATCGTCCAAGCTTTCCACCGTTTGGAACCAGTCCCAGGGGGTGACCATTCAAAACTCGGAAGGAGCCCATGCCGTCCGCGGGTTCGCCAGTTTGAGTTCCAATGGCGGCAGACTTGCCGGAACCCTCGCGATCCGCGACCAGGCGGTTCAGGGATTGTCCGATTTCTTCATTGAATTTAACTTTCGAATTCAAAACACTAAAAACAGCAGCTTTAACTTGCAGATTGAAGGTTCCGAAATTTTGACAGATTCGACCTCCGATCCGGTGTTAAACTTATGCTACGATGCAGAAAAAGGATGGGGGATTTCTTCAGGTACGAATGGCCCCATTTCTTGGAAGCCAATCGAGGGAATGAAACCCTTGTCGTCAGACGCCTGGTATCGCGTCCGGTTCACAGGACGCGATTGGGGAGAAACGAATGCGTATTACAATCTGCAACTCTCGGAGCCGGATGGAAAAATCCTTACGACCTCGGCGACCAATCTTGTTAATTTCACGGGTTCAGATTTTCAACGAGCCGGTCAACTTGCGCGCCATTTTGTGCTGGCCAACACGGCGGCGGGAAATTCGAGTCTGGATGTTGATGAAGTCCGCATTGCCGCCATCAAGCCGTACAAAGGTCCCGTTGTCAAAGATGTGAACACGACCACCCTTCTTGGCAAGGTGATGTGCGGTTATCAAGGGTGGTTCGGCGTTCCCGGGGACGGAAGTTCGGAACCCGGCTGGCGGCATTGGACAAAATTTCGCGGTCCGCTCGAGGATGGCAATGCCAACGTGGATTTGTGGCCGGACGTTTCGGAACTGGACGCAGACCAGCGCTTCCCAACGGGTTTCAGGTTGGCAGACGGAAAACCGGCCGAAGTCTTCAGTTCATTTGAGAAACCGACGGTATTGAAACATTTTGAGTGGATGCAGGAGTACGGCCTGGACGGCGTTTTTGTGCAGCGTTTTGCCAATGGCCTGCGCAACCAGACGAGCCTGGAGCATTGCAACACGGTTCTGGCGAATTGCCGGGAGGGAGCCAATCTCCATGGGCGGACGTATGCCGTCATGTATGATTTGAGCGGCCTTCCGGCCGGTCACATTGACGATGTGATAAACGACTGGCGCGCCCTCAGAAGTGAAATGTTGATTACCGAGGATCCCGCTTATTTGAACCATCGCGGCAAACCGGTCGTGGCGATCTGGGGCATTGGTTTCAATGACCACCGCGATTATACCCTGGCTGAGTGCCGCCGATTGATCGAGTTTCTGAAAACCGATCCCGAAGCCGGCGGCTGCACCGTGATGCTGGGGGTTCCGGCGCACTGGCGCGAATTGAAGGGCGACGCCGTAAGCGATCCCCTGCTCCTGGATGTTGTGGCGATGGCGGACATCATTAGCCCCTGGACGGTCGGACGCTATGCCGATCCGGCAGGAGCCGCCAGATATGCGCAAAACAACCTAGAACCCGACCTGGCCTGGTGCCGTGAACACGACATTGATTATCTGCCCGTGGTCTTTCCCGGCTTCAGTTGGCACAACTTGAAAGGCGGGCCGTTGAACCAGATCCCGCGTTTGCGGGGTCAATTCCTATGGTCTCAATTTTATCAAGCCAAGCGCGCCAATGCCTCGATGGTCTATGTGGCCATGTTCGACGAGCTGGACGAAGGCACGGCCATATTCAAGTGTGCCAACGACGTGCCCATTGGTGAAAAATCTGAATTCCTCGGCCTGGAAGGATTGCCCAGCGATTATTATTTGAAAATGGTCGGCGCCGGCACAAAATTGATCCGGGGTGAACGGGCGCTGGAAGATGAGACCGGCGCATCCGGAAAGTTGATGTCTGATATTGAACACTCCAAGCCATGAGCGCGCACCGCGGGACGAGTTACAATTAGTAGGAGCAGCCCGGCACACAGTGCGATCCTCCAAAAGC
Organism: Verrucomicrobiia bacterium; assembly: GCA_035570675.1. Lineage (GTDB taxonomy): Bacteria > Verrucomicrobiota > Verrucomicrobiia > Limisphaerales > Pedosphaeraceae > DATMLG01. The sequence goes on from DATMLG010000147.1 coordinate 5,996, forward strand.
CAGGTGTGAAGCCGGTAATCCGTTAAGTTCCCACAGGCCGCGAATTGGCTGCTTGCGCCCCTCCGGCACCTTCCTATACTTGTAGGGCGAATGAGATTTGCGGGCAGCAACGGCTGGTCGAGGACGTCTTGCAGTTTCAGTCGGTTGCGTACCGTAGCCGTGTCGCAATGTCAGGTCAGGATTGCAAAATCCTCACATTCACTAATAAACTCAAGGGTTGCCGGTGTGGCGAAATGGCAGACGCACAGGACTTAAAATCCTGGGACCGTAAAAAGTCGTGTGGGTTCAAATCCCACCACCGGCACCACTATTTATTCGACTATCCAACAGTTCTTGGCAACTTCCCGTCGTCACCAAGGATGCCGCCTGCTCAAAATGACTGTTCAATTGAATCGTCCGCCTAAGCGGGATCGATCGATCGCGACGCTTCTTGAAGGTCCCGTAGCATCTCGGCCGCGGCTTGGTAGCGTTGCACGATATCCGGCTGGCAGGCCCTGAGGATGATGGCGTTCAAACGGATAAATTCCGGGTAACCGCTACGCTCCATCAGGGTTGTGGCCAGATCGGGAAAGAAGCCCGGATCGCGCCCGGTACTAATCACGTAAAGCAACATGCCCAGGGCAAAAATGTCCGCCTGGGGCGTGCCCGGTGGTTCTGGCGGTGGCGGCATGTAACCCAGCGTGCCCACCATCGTGCTAATCAGTTCCGGGGCGCGGATGTCTGTCACCAGCCCAACATCAGCGAGCTTCGGGCGGCCATTGACGAAGATGACATTGGAGGGCTTGATATCGCGGTGCGTGAGTCCCTGGCGGTGCAGAAAATCGAGCGCCTCCGCCAGGATGGTGACGATGCGCAAAGTTTCCACCGTCGGCAGACGGCGCCCCTCGGCCTGCTTGCGCACATATTCCAAGTCCCTGGGCCGGTATGAAGCCGGCTTTTGTTCCCAGCCGGGTGCCTGGGCATCGCCGAGTTCCATTACGTAATAAAAATAACCCTCGGGTTTCATTTTACTCACGAGGTCAACGCGCAGCAGGCCGGCATGTTTCTCGGAGACAGGCTTGAATCTTTGGATCCCATTGAATTCGGCCTCATAGGGCTTGGTATTATCGCCAAATTTTAACTGATAAACCGCCTTGAGCGCCTGCCATTGGCCGATGGCATTGCGCACAATCCAAACCTTGCCGAATCCACCTTGTCCAATTGGCGGATCGAACACCTCGTACTCGGGAGCGTCGGGCAGCCGCTCTTCAGGAAACTTTAGCATAATGGTTTTGACCGGCGCCGGCTTGGGTTGCGCCCGGACTTTTGCGGGAACCAAAGCCCACGCCAACGCGCAAGGAACCTGTCCCCCGACCACGATAAGCCAGGGAAACCACAAGTTCGTAAAATAACTCAAGCCGACTCCGGCAATGGCGACGGCCAGGGCGGCGCCAATCCCCACTGCAAATGCCGCGCCCCGCCGGAGGAGGCATAAGCCGCCCCCGAAGAGCGTCCCCGTCACGATGAACAGCAATCCTTCCGCCGGCCAGGGCATCTGTTTCAGCCAGTCACGATTCAGCAAGTTCAGAAAGGACGTTGCGAGTATCTCCACGCCCCCGACGCTTTCTCCCGCCTCTCCGGGCAACCGGGTGTACGGGGTGCTGAACTTGTCCTCCTCTGGATCTCCAGGTGAAGGTTTGCTTGGCTTGTTGCCGATGAAAACGATTTTGTCGTGAAAATAATTTGAACCTTTGGCCAGCGCCAAGTAATAGCTCAGGCTGAGCCACGCGCCGTTTGGGCCGTAGTAACGTAACCATCGCCCGGAAGGGACATCATTCAATTTCGCTCCGGCAAGACGTGCCGCCGTCCAGGGCAGGCTCGGGTACCGTTCAGGGTCCGGAGAGGGCCAGTCGCGCCGTACGAACTTGTACAGGTCGGACTTTGCGGGCGGATTCACCACGCCCAGCCCCCAATTTGTTCTGGCCGCCTCAAGAAACGCGGGGTTGGGCAGGATTACCGTTCCGGCCAGCGCGCCTGGTTGCTCAAGATCAACAGTGCGCGCCGCCAGTACTGCATTCGTCAACCGGGACAAAGCCCCGGCCAGCGCCTTGTCCTTTTCCTCATTGTCTGGACTGCGGAAGAAAACATCAACGACAACCAATGGGCAGCCATCGTCCGCAAGCTTGTTCAGCAGCTTTGCGTGCAAGGAACGGTCCCAATGCCCCTCGCGCGTTTGCCCCAATTCCGCGTAAGCGACGTTGTCCATGAAAATGACAACGACATTTGTTCCCACCCTTGGGCCAAACGTGCCAAAACGAAAGAGAGAATCGTAACTGGCGTCAGCCCACTTTTCACCCAGCGGCATCTGCCACAGCGCCAGTCCGCACAACACGGCCAGGGCCGCGCCCATGGCCGGGCGATAGAACTTGTGTTCGGTGATGGCTCGGTAATTCACGAGCTCACCGGCTGTTGGGAACGCGCGGCGCCATGCCTGAACGGTATTGCTTTGATGCGGTCACAACCAGCATTTTCAACTCCGGGGCCTCACCGGCGTTGGTGGCCCCGTGTTGGTGACCGTCAGGGCTGAGGCAGCCAGACGGCGCGATAAAACCCGGTGGGACCGTTGGTTGGGGGCCAGGGCAGCACCGGGTTGAAGCCGTTGGACAGGATCGTATTGGTGCTCAACGTCAGCCAGGCCCCCGTCGTCAGATTGGTCCGATACTCGATCACATAGCTGGTGTTGGTCGTGCCCGTCAGCCCCAAACCCATCGGCTGTTGCAGCACCAGCACCGGATTGGTCACCGTGTAAAGCGCCAGATTGGTGCTGGGCGCGCCCGGCGCCACCAACACGCTCTGGTTGGTCGGAAGGTTCCAGCCGGGAACCGGCTTGAACTGCAACACCAGCTCATTGGTGGTGGTTATCTCCTGCGCGGAAAGGCTGGTGTTGAGGTAAAAGGAGTCCGACTGGCTGGCCAGCTTCCAGGCCGCCCCGGCCTGCACCGCCGCCGGCGGACCGAGTTGCAGGATCAAATAGCCCGGATTGCCCACGCTGGTGTTTACACTGGGAACGATGGTGATGACTCCACCCCCCGAATTATTGGTGCCGCCGGTCACCACGGCCTGCGCGTTGGTGATGAGGTTCACCACGCTGCTGTCAATCGCCCTCACCGCCGAGGCATACGGCACCGTGCCGCTGAACAACGTCCCCAAATACACCCCCGCCGGATAATAATAGCCGTTGAATTGCACATATAACGGCCCGCCGCTGTTGCCCGGATAGCTCAGAAACCACGACGCCACATACACCTGCTGATCCGCCACCGGATCCGTCGCCACGCTCAAGGGATACGGCTGCGGACCAATCTCGTACATCTGGCCCGGCACGACGCTGGGCACCTGGAACATGGAGCCGTCCACCGGATAGCCCACCAACATTTTGTTGGCCGTGCTCGTCAGCCAGGAATTCGGCGTCGCATCCGATGGCAGATAGCCCCCGTAACCACCCCCCGCCACGGGCGCGGGAAAAAAGAGGGCGGCGACATCGTAGTTGCGCGATTGCGGGCTGGATTCATCGGCGAGGTAAAGACCGCTTTCCAGATCGTTGGTTCTTTGCGAGGCATAGCCGCTGAGGACCAGCCAGCCTTGGGCCGCCTGTGGTTCCGGCACGGATTGCGGCGCCTCCTCCTGGGCATACCACCAGGCCTGGCTGGCATACGACAGGGTCTGATCATCGAACACCAGATGGGCCGCCGTCAGCACCACATTCGCTTCCACAGCCACCCCGCTGCCATTGCCGACATCCGTTTCCAGTTGGCCATTGAAGCCGTAAGGATAACTGGTGTTGCTGATCTCGCCGGACGCGACAGGGGTGGGCAGGAGAAACCCGCCCGGCGCGGGTTGCGATGGTTGATAGATCTCCTGCACCACAGTCGGCAGTCCGGCGGAGACCCGGACGGATAGGATCGGGATTTGGACGAAGTTGGAGAGCGCCGCGCACTCGATAAGATAGTTGCCCGCCAGAAGGTTGGTGGTGTAGCCGGAGGGAAGGAAGGCGTTGGTGTCCCCCAAGAGCCGCCAACCGGCCCCGCTGGGCGGATTGACCTGGAAGAAGATCTCCAAGGAGCCGCCGGTGGTGGCATCAACCGACGTGATGGTGGGATAATACTGGCCGGTGACAAAGTTCGTCTGGCCACCGGTGACAAAGTTCGTTACTAGCGCCGGGGCGGCAACGTAACCGGGGACCGGGCTGAACTCGACGGCATAATTCTGGTTTGGCACGAGGTTGGTGGCCGCCGAGCCGCTTGGCCGCCAGGCCAGCTCCCAGGGAAAGCGCCATTGTCCATTGGCGGCGGAGGGAACAAGATTGACGACGAGCGACGCATTGTTGGCCGGTTGGTTCAAGGAAACCGGATTGGCGGCGCCATATCCGGTGAAGACCCCCTTGCGAATCGTGTTATTAAACGTGTCCGCCACATACAGGCTAAAATCGGATCCAACGGCAATTCCGTACGGGTAGAAAAATCTGGCCCCGCTGCCTGCCCCATCCGCGCTGCCTCTGGCACCCGCGAGCCCGCCAATGGTGCTCACCACCCAGTTCGTCCCCACTGGCGTGATTTTCCGAATCGCGTGGTTATTAGCGTCAGCCACATAAAGATTGCTCGCGCTGTCCACGGTGATGCCATTGGGCAGGTCAAACGAGGAACTGGTGTTGGTTCCATCCGAACTGCCGCGGCTTCCCGACCCGGCAATCGTCGAGACTGTCCACGCGTTGCCGACGAGCTTGAGCTTCCGGATCGTGGAATTACCGGAGTCCGCGACATACAAGTTGGTGGCGGCATCCACGGCAATGCCCTCGGGATCGCCGAACAACGCGTTGGTTCCCGTGCCGTTCGTTTCCCCCAGGTGGCCGGCATTTCCCGCGATGGTGCTTACCATCCAGTTGGAGCCCGAGGGCGCCAGCTTGCGGATTGTGTAGTTTCCGGTTCCGTAGTTTTCGGAAATCCCATAGTCCCCAAAATTGGCGTTGACATAGAAGAATTTTGCGTTGGAATCAGCCACGTAAATGATGCCCGACCGATCCACGGCGATCGCACTCGGACCCGAAAAGCGGGCGTTGGTGCCCAATCCATCGGCACTCCCGGATGTCGCGGCCAAACCGGCGATCGTGTTCACAACACCTGATGGGGTAATTTTCCGAATCGTGAAATTCGCGTTGTCGGCGAGATACACGTTGCCGCTGGCGTCCGCTGCCACCGCGTCCGGGTACTCAAATCGCGCGTTGCTGCCCGTGCCATCATTGGTTCCGGCGGCCCTGGCCGTTCCCGCCGTCGTGGCAACCACCCCGTCGGGCGTAATTCGTCGGATGTCGTCGTTGACAAGGTCGGCGACGTAAACCGAGCCTGAGGTCCCCACAGCGAGACCCCAAGGATTGTTGAACCGCGCCGCATTGCCCGTTCCATTGACACTGCCCGAGCTTCCGGTTGAACCGGCGATGGTGCTGACATTGCCCGCTTCAGTCACCAGTCGCACGCTGTTGTTGCCGGAATCCGCAACATAGATGTTGTTTGCGGAGTCGAGCACCACTCCCGCGGGAAACAGGAACTGCGCACCCGCCCCGGTACCATCGGCATTGCCGATCACTGGATAGCCCTGTCCCGCAATCAGGCTTCCAACCCAACTCGTGCCAATGAGCGAAAACTTGTCAATCTGGTAATTGCCATAATCCGAGACGATGACATTCCCTGTGCTGTCCACACCGATGCCAACAGGCCTGAAGACCGACCCGACGTTGGTGGCGGCCCAGTTCGTCCCGGTCACGGTAATTTTGCTGACACTGCCATTGAAGCCGGTGTACTCGGTAATATATATTTGACCGGTCTTGTCCAGCGCCACACCATTAATCTGCGGGAACCCGTTGGCGACGGTGGTGGTTACCCAGTTGGTGCCAATCCGGACTATCTTGCGCAATGCGCCCATCGGCTCGCCCCCGCTTACCGTGGTATCTCCGATGAACAGGTTGCCGTTGGTGTCCACGGCAATTCCTTGAACACTATTAAAACGTGAGCCATTGTTGGTTCCGTCCACTTCGCCCGGAGAACCCGCCAGCCCCGCGATCGTGCTCACCACCCAGTTGTTTCCAACCCGCGCAACCTTTCGGATCGTGTTATTGAACTGGTCCGCGACATAAAGGTTGGTCGAGGCGTCCACTGTGATGGCAACCGGAAAATCAAACCGCGCGGAGCTGTTTGTTCCATCTGCGGCGCCGCTGGTCCCGGCAAACCCGGCAATCGTGGTCACGGCGCCCGCCGGGGTGATCTCGCGAATCGTGTTGTTGCCGGAATCCGCAACAAAAAGATTTCCGGCGGCGTCCACCGCCATTCCCCAGGGATCGGAAAACTGGGCATTGTTCCCGATGCCGTCCGTGGCGCCGCTGGATGCCAGGCCAGCCAGGGTGGTCCAGGTGTACGCCTGGGAATAATTCAACTGCGCTGCCGCCCGATTGGACAAAAGGTGGCACCACCCCAGAAGCAGCAGAATGGATGACGTGAGGTTAAACCAGCGCCGCGAAACCATTCGCGAAGCACCACGCGACCGCAAAGATTTTGCAAGGGTCTTCATGTTCCGGCTGAAACTGCGGTTAACCAATTCATCTGCCTCCGTCTGTAAAAATGTGCGCCAGACGGTGCGTGATTCAACAAATCATGCGGTGAACGGGGCATTTCAGGAATGAACCAAGAAGATTCCGCCTGCGCGTACAAACGCGCAACAAAGCGGCTTGTCTCCGCAAAATGGTTGAACTGATTGCTTCCGGGCTTTTCCCATATCATTTTCATCAACAGGTGGCAAGTAAAACAAGGGGCGCCAGACTTCTTATTTGTTCGGGTGCAATTGCATGCGCGATAGTCTCTTGCCGCGCTGAGTTTTCACTTTTCAAGCCTGGTTCCGTATTTCTGGCCATAGAAGCGATACGCGCCAGCGTGTCCTTTCTGACAAACCATCTGAAGTCTTTAAACTTGGCAGGGGCGCGGCTTTGGGATATTGCCTCGCCAAGAAAAAATGCGTGGAAAAAGTTCCAAATGGCTGACCGGTATCGCGGCGGTAATGGCGCTGGCGATTTGGTGGCGCCTGCGGGAGGCTCCGCCGACCGCGCCGGTTCCAACCTCGGGAGCGTCAAATGCTGTCACGCCGGCCGCCGCGAGCCTCTCGAATCCCCCGATTTCCGCGGCAAGCCCGAAACCCGGATTGATTGATGCCTTTTCAGCGGCGGCGGCACAATTGAAAAACGCCCCTGACGCGGCCGCCAGGAAAAAGGCGCTGGAAGAGTTGCGACAGGCGCTCGCCGCCGGTTCCACGAACGAAGTTTCCGCGGCCATCCGCCGGTTTCTGGATTCCAAGGCGGATGCTCCTACCGGCCTGGGTTTCAAAATCGGCGCCCATGGTGCGCTGACGGAGGCGCCGACGCTGCGGACTTATTTGCTCGATTATCTCGGCCAGATTGACCCTGCGGTCGCCGCCGATTACGCCAAAGTGATCCTGGCCAGCATGGACTCCCCGGATGAATGGGCCGTGGCATTACGGAACCTGGCGAACGGAGACAGCAGCGATGCGGGCCACGCGCTGCTCGCCCAGAAAACGGCGCAAATGCTCCAGTACGCCCCGTGGCAGCAAAATCCATCCACAGGTTATTTGGAAGCCTTCGATGCGGCGGTTTACCTGGGCGGCACGGATCTCCTGCCGACGCTGTCGGGCCTGGTCCGTCAGCAGGACAATCCTGCCGTGGCTCATGCCTCGTTTCTGGCCATGGACCGGTTGGTAATCAACAACACCGCGACGGTGCTATCGGCGCTCCAAGCATCGCCGGATTTGATGGCCGGCCGCGAATCGACCCGCGCGGATTATTTTGCCCGCGCGGATGTGCGCGATCCGCAGCAGCGGCAGGTCCTGGAAAGCTACCTGCTTAATCCCGCCATCAGCGCGGCCGAAATCAATACATTTGCCGGCGTATATCCAAATGCCAATTACATGCTTTCGCCCAACCTGCTGACCCAAAATTCAACGCCTGACCACGACACGCTCATAAGCCGCGACGCGCAGTCCCTGGCGGTGGCGCAACAGTGGATGGCGGATCCGCGTTTCTCGAACCTGGGGCCGGCTTTGCAGAAGATAAAGACCCGGTTGCAAAATTTCGTGCAACAGGCCAGTCAAGCTCATTGAGCGGCCGCGGCGGCAAAGGTAGCCGGCTAGAAAATAAAATTGAGCTTCGCCTCAAACACCCGTTTGCGCGGGAGTTCCTGGTAGACCGTCAGCGGGTCCAGGTGGTAGTCTCCGCCCGAAAGATTGAGGATGCCCAACTGGAGTTGCGCGCGCCGGTGCGCGAAATTCCAGCCGGCAAACAAATTTTCCTGGAAGAAGCTGACCTGGGGTTCGGGCGCACTTGCGGCGAGAGGGGCATTGGCCTGGCCATACCAGTGGACCTCGGCACGGGCGAAGAAGCCGGAGCGGTGATTGAACAGGGCATAACTGTCAGCCTCCTGGAGGATCGCCTTCTGGGTTTGACCAAGGCTGGGCACGTCGGGAAACACATAGCCTAGGTCCGATTGAGTGAACCTGTAAGCGGCCCCGAGAACGACCTCATTACCCACGAGCTGATTCAGGCTCGCGCCAAAATTGTACTCCGTGTAGTGCAGTTGTTCCTCGGTGGAGGAAACGGTGGAAGTCAGCCCTCCAAAGGGCGTCAGAAAAACGCCAACACCCTGATTGACATCAGACCGCAGCCGCTTGACCTGAAGTCCGGCATAGGTCCGTGTTCCCAGCTTGAGATCCAGGGCGGTTCCCAAGATTTCAAACGTGGGCGCCGATTGCGAGCCGACCACCGACTCGGAGATCAGGCTGCGGAAGGCCTGGGGAAACCCGGCCAGTTCGGTTGGCTCCAGACGGTAGCTCTCGTCAACGCTCAGGCCGCCCAGGGAAAGAGCATAGATGCCGCGCACGGTCACCGCCGGCAGCGGACTCCAGACCAGGGCCGCCTTGGGGCCGAGTTGCGACTTCGTGGCCTCCCCCCCGGAAATTGGCGGCTGGCGGAAATTATTTGGGAATTCCTCGCGATCGGCAACTACGCCGCCGGTCAGCCAGAGATTCTCCAGCGGCTCGACCGTGAGGTAGGAGTAGGCCGTCTCGCGCTCAAACGAACTGCTCACCGAACCGGTAACCGGGAGCGGTGGCAGCGGGAAAATAGGAGCTCCCGTTGGGCTGCTCAACTGGTCCTGGGTTTGAAAAGTGCCAGATTGATACCGCGCCCCCGCTGATAGTGTCACGCGGTCCCATTGGCAGATTTGATTCAATTCAGCGGTATAAATTTCGAACTGCTCGTCATAGGTCACGTTGAGCGGCACCTGGTTCACGATGATGCCACCCGGCGTTTCCTGGAATTGATAGAAACCGCCGCGTTCGTCACCGGCCTGATCACTGAATTGCTGATCGTCCACCAACCGGCCCGCCAGCAGTATGGTGTTCATGCCGGGAGACCATTCGTGCCGCCATGTGCCCACGATATTGGGCTGCTGTTGTTCGTTGAATTGGTAAAACGGCCTTGCATTGGTCTGGTAGTAATACTGGAAGTTGTCGCCGGAATGATAATCCTCGTATTGCACCAGCAACATCGCGGTGTCGTGGGGGGTGACCTGCTGCTTGATTGTGGTGTTCCAATTGATGCTATCAAGGGCGTTGTTGACGCGAACGCCGTCGTTATGGTGATAGTCGAGATCCAGCGCATAGGACGTGTTGTCAAACGTGCCATACTGGGAAGCCTGTTGATGGAACATTCCGTCCGTCCGCACGTCGCTGGAACTGGCCAGGCCGAGGCCGTCAGTGGCGAACAGCTTGGAGTAATCCTGTTGCGAGACAGTTTGCGAAAGACGGCCTCCGCCCACGGGGGACAGCACGTTGGCCAGAAGAAGTTCGTTAAACCAGACGGTGTCGTACCGCAGGTTGAACTGCGTCGGGTCGAGCAAATTGTAATAGCTGTCGGACAAAAACAAATGAGCCGAAGCGTTGGCGTAATCTTCAGTCACCGACCGCGCGGCCTCACGCACGCTTACATCGGTCATGCCGTCATCACGATAGATCGAGGCCAGGTTGGCGCTTTGTACCGCAAGGTCTTCATCCAGGAGCAGTCGCGAACGGAAAAGGCGGCGATTGTCATTGCGCGCCTGCGATGCTTCCAGGTCCGCGGCGGCTTCGTTGATGCGATTTTGCTGTTGCTTGAGCAAGGCCGAGTAGAGCCAGCCCGTCGGATCATTGGGATCCAAACGCAGCGCCAACTGAAGCTCCCTGGCCGCCCGCGCATCATCGAAAGCGTCAGCGTAAGCCTTGCCCAGGTAACTTCGCAACTCCGCCCGTTGCGGCTCCAGCGCCGCCGCCACCAGCAGGTCGGCCCGGCCATCGGCGGCGTCACCACGCCGTATCCGGCACAGACCGCGCCCAAGCCAGGCGTTGGCCAGGGCGGCATCTACTGCAATGGACCGGTCGAACCAGGTGGTTGCTTCAACAGTCTTGTTCTGGGCGGCCAGGACAAAGCCCTTCAGGGCCAGCCCCTGGGCATTTCGGGGAGACTGTTGCAAGCTAGTTTCCAGTGCCGTCAACGCCTCATCGGTGCGGCCAAAGCTGAATTCCAGTTCCGCCACGCGGCCCCAGGCAAAGCCGAACTGCGGCGAAAGGGCCGCTGCCCGTCGGGCAAGATCCAGGGCCGCTCCGAGCGATTCCTCGCCCAGCGCCCGCGATTGCTCGTAGTAAGATGCGGCCATCAATTCCGTCGCGAGTTGAGGATCAAGCGAGGACGGTTTCGGCCGGCGTTTCACCGCGGCAATGAGCGTGTCCAGGGAATTCTTCAACCGCTGCACCCGGTCAACTTGTTTGCCTTCGGGAAGGCCCGCCAATTCCGCCTCGGTCTGCTCCACTTGTCCCACTGAGAGCAGCAGGGCGGCATGATAGAGACGTTCATCATCGGATGCGGGCTGCCTTGATACCGGGTAACGCGCCAGCGCGCTGAGCAAATCACCCGCGCGATAAGCCTCCAGAGAGTCCTTCAGCGCTTGTTCCTCATCCGCAGTGAGGGACAAATCACGCAAATCCAGTACCGCCGGATAATAAAAGCACCATTGCAAAAGATTGTCGGTGTTGAAGCCGGCCGTTCGTAGCGGAGCCTGGCCCGGTTCGACGACTGCCTGCTCCTGATTCGTCAACAACAGGGTTCCTTGGGCGTTGCTCAACCGGACTTTCCCGTCGATGAGGGACAGCGTGGAATGTCCTCCGCCATTGGCGTCGGCCACTTCCAGGACAAACTCCGTGCCTTCCACGTTGGCGTTTGCACCTTGAAAGAGCACACGGATGCGCCCGGGCTTGTCGCGATGAAAAAACGACACAACGCCTTTGACGACATGCAAGCCCGAAAGTGAATCTGGATTATCCGGGGGCAGGATTTCAATTTCTGTGAGCTGGCCCAAGGGCACCACGCTCTGATCCGACCACAAGAGGGCGGCGCGGCTGTTGAGGCCCGTGCGCAAACGGTCGGCGGGATGCAGCACTTGATTGGTCTGGGTGAGAACCCAGGTGGCGGCCCCGGCCGGCATGAGTTCGACCTCCCCTTGCAGTTCCACAATGCGAATGTCCGACGAGGACCCTTGACTGCCCGGCTGGGCGGTGGAGGGAACGACCCACAATGCCAGCCCCATGAGAGCCAGACCGAGAACAACGTGGCCAACGTTTGCCCGCCCCGGCTTCATGCAACAATGATAGTCTCTAACGTTATATCGCATGACTGCTAAAGGGTTGATCGCCATACGTCAAGTGCATTGCATCCTGGCATTCCCGCCTGTGCAGTGCTTCTGGAAGCATGTACGCGCGTGCGGCCCGTTTCTTGCGAAGAAAAACCGAATTCTGTGAAAAAGATGCCTTTTGGCCGCGGCCGGATGAACAAGAAGGCGATTTGCGAACGAATCTCCGGTGTTTGGCAACCGGGCCGGCCTCGGAGAGCTTGATTGAGAAGCGGCGGCCATGTATTAACTCGGATCAACTGATGAATGCGACCCTGGCGATAATTCCCCGGCCATGAAACAGCCGGACAACGAACTCATCCCGACCCGCGCCAGCCTCCTCAACCGGCTCAAGGACTGGCAGGACAATTCAAGCTGGCAGGATTTCTTTCGCGTCTATTGGAAGCTGATTTATGGCGTGGCCCGCAAATCCGGCCTGACCGACGCCGAAGCCCAGGACGTCGTGCAGGAAACACTCATCTCAGTGGCCAAGCACATGCCGACTTTCAAGTATGACCCATCCATAGGCTCGTTCAAGGCGTGGCTGCTCACCATGACGCGCTGGAGGATCATTGGCCAGTTTCGCAAACGAAGACCGATGGAGGAACATGGATCATTGCCGGGCAATTCGACGATGCGAACTGACGCGGTGGAGGCCCTCCCGGACCCCAACGCGCTTGATGTGAACCAGGTTTGGGAAGCCGAATGGCAGACGAATCTGGTGAATGCGGCCGTGGAGCAGTTGAAGCTTCGCACTGACCCGCAAAGGTTCCAGATCTTCGATTTCTACGTGAACAAGGAATGGCCCCCGGAAAAGGTGGCCGGGCGTTTCGGGGTTTCGGTGGACCAGGTATATCAAGTCAAACATCGGCTGACTGAAGCGATCCGCGTCGAAGTCGAACGATTGCAAAATGAAGTGACTTAGTTGTGATGCGTCAGATTCGATCGTTGTCACGAGACTTGCACCGGGCCCAAACGGCCGGCCCAGGGTCTTGAAGTTTACAGTTCGACCGCAGGTTGTGCAGCCATGATCGCCCCGCAAATCAGGCGTTTGAGTGTCCGGCGGCGTGCTATTTTGCCCAACCGATAATACGGCATATTCTAAATACCCTGGGGTACATCGCCTGATAAAGTGCCGCGGCCCTCTTTCGTTTTTCCCATTTTTTGTCAGACGCGGGCGATTTCCCGCGTATGCCAGGTAGAGACCCTTTGGGAAATCTCCAGTCTCAAACCTTTGGCACCTCAAAACATTATGAGCCGAACACTTGTTAAATACCGGATTGGCCGTGTCCTTTTACACTCAATATGCGCCTGTCGAAGCGGTCGTTGGAACTGGCATTTCCTTGGAATGAAACGGGAATTTGCATGCGCGAGCGCTCCCGCTGATGGACAACATCTGGCGGAAAGCATGTCCTAGGAATGCATCAACCGCCAACGTGCCTGATCCGGCGGCAAATTCCACTCGTCAGATTCGTGATCACCACATCGCGGCAGAACGCGGGGCCTCCCCTCACGTCATGATGGCAGCAGCTTTTTGTTCAGGGATCGCCCTCACAATTCGCCAAACAATGCCGGGATTCTTGTCAGAAATCGCGCCCGGCCCCGTATCCCCCTTAAAGAATGACGGCAGAGAAACCAAATTCGGCATCAGTTTTTGCCAACAAGTTTATGACCAATCAAATTTGCAAATGCTGCGGAAGCCCGTTTTCAAACAATGGGCGCGGTGCTTCTCCAAACCCAAATTTGTGCCACCCCTGTTTCATCTGGCCGGATGAAGCGGTCGAATGCGGTTTCGTGGGGCGTGGTTGTCCCGGCCGCGGCAGCCCATGTGTGTCACAGCCGGAGAATGGTCATGGCGACAATTCAATATTTCTTGAAGATGAGTTTCACCACGTCGTCTTTGAAGTCGTGCGCGAAAAGTGAGAACAGCGATTTCAGGGCACTTGCGCTCCAAAACTTGTTGTTTTCAGCACCATTAATTGCGAGCAGCAACCGGCTGATGTAGGAATGCCGTCTCCACGGCGCGGATTTGGTTGCCGGACGAATTCCCAGGCACCACAAGGAAGCGGCCAACAGCGTCAGAGCGCAAAACCGGCTGTCAAAAAACCTCAATAAACATCAAGAAATGGCCTGACACTGTCGTTCCACAGCCATTTTGGAGCATCGTCTTTTACCAAGAAAACGGGTTTTGTGACCAGTTTTGAGCTGGCAAAATCGCCGTTCGCAAATCCTTAATAAAAAAACGCGAACCCTCAATGACAACGACAGGATTTTCTCATAGGTATAGGGAACACCTTGATGGCGTTAACTGCGCCCAAAACGAAATCGTTTATGAAACCAACCCAATTTGCCACCATTCGCACCCTATATTTCGCGACGGTTGCCACGCTTGCCGGCTTCGCCTGCCTTCGCGGACAGCCAGCTTTTGCCGGGCCTTCCGTTGTCGGCTTGTGGCGGTTTGAAGAAGCCAGCGGAACAACCGCCCTGGATTCCTCCGGCCTCGGAAACAACGGGACCCTCGCGGGTGAGAATGGCAATGTGCCGGTTCGTGCCGCCGGCCAGGCCGGTTTCGGCAATGCCCTGGTGATAACGAACGATGGCACCGATCATTCTTACGTGACGATTCCCGACGCGCCGTCCCTGTTGATCGGACAGACAGCCACAAACGCTTGGTCAATCACGGCGTGGGTATATGAGAATTCAGATGGGACCGGTGATTTCATCGCCAACTACGGACGCATCCTCACCATCGATGATGGGAGTACGTTTCAGCTTGAGTCCGGCGCATCCGGTGATTCCGAGATGTATACTTGGAGCGCAATTACGACCCCCTGGCAGGTCGCATGGGGCGTAGGAAATTCTGTCGCGCCCTTGCTGGATCAATGGGTACATTGGGCGGTGGTCTACGATGGCACGAATCTCACGATCTACCGGAATGCGAACCAAGGACCGGAAGGCGGCGTCTCCTCCACGCCGGTGAGCTCTCCGCTCGCCTTTCCGGGCTACACGGGCTCCATTATCATCGGATCGGAACTTGACCAACCCGCCGCAGTCACCTGGAACGGCATGCTCGATGACATCGCCGTTTTCGCCGGCGCGCTCAGCCCGTCCCAGGTCGCCACAGTGATGTCCGGAAATTTTACCCCGTTCCTCGGCGGCGCGCCGGGGATTGTCAGCCAGCCGCAAAGCCAGTCCGTGCCGCAGGGAAGCACGGCTTCATTCAGCGTCGGCGCCTCCGGTCAGACGCCGCTCAGTTATCAATGGTACCACGGGACCAACAAGATTTCAGCGGTGAGCAATCCCACCGCTACCAACGCAACTCTCGTGCTGAACAATCTTCAGTTCAGCCAGTCCGGGGTTTATTCCGCCGTGGTCAGCAATTCCATCAGCAGTGTGACCAGCAGTCCGGCCTCGCTTCAGGTTTTCAGCGGGACGCTGGTCGGCCTCTGGCGGTTCAATGAAGCTTCTGGCACAAACGCCCTCGATTCCTCCGGCCTGGGAAACACGGGCGCGCTGGCTGGCGAAAACGGCAATGTCCCGGGCCGCGTCACCGGCATGGCCGGCTTTGGCGGCGCACTCCGCTTCACCAACAACGGCGCTGATCACGCGTACGTCGCCGTCCCGGCGAACGGTTCGCTGGCCATCGGCCAGACCGCCACCAATCCTTGGACCATCACGGCCTGGGCCTACGAAGATTCAGATGGCACCGGTGATTTTGTGGCCACCTACGGTCGAATCCTGACCATCGACAATGGCACCGCCTTCCAGTTCGAGTCCGGCGCATCGGGCGACTCAGAGATGTATACTTGGGATCGGGCCAGCGGCCTGTGGGAAATCCCGTGGGGCATCGGTTCTTCCGTCTCGCCGCTCCTGGATCAATGGGTCCACTGGGCCGTGGTTTATGACGGCACCAATATCAGCGTCTACCGTGATGGAAACACCGGCCCGGATGGCGGCATTGCTTCGCAACCCGTTAACGCGGCGCTGGGCGGATATCTCGGATATTCGGACGCAATCCTCATCGGCACCGAACTCGCGCAGACCGCCGATCGCAACTGGAACGGCATGCTGGACGACATCGCCGTATTCAACATCCCACTCTCCCAGGCACAAATTCAGACCGTCATGGGCGGAGATTTCAGCGCCTTTGTTCCCCGTCCGGTGCTGTCGATACATCCCAGCCCAAGCCAGACCGTTCTCAGTTGGTCCGCCATGCAACCCACCTTCCAGTTGCAATCCGCCAACAGCGTGACATCGCCGTCCTGGACCAACGTTCCCACCGGGGCCGTGCAAAATGGCAACAGCATGACCGTGACGCTGCCACCCGCAGTCTCCGGCCCAAAATACTTCCGACTGATTGGGCCATAATTGTGTCCATGTCGAGGCCCTGGATACGTTGGAACGCCCTATGAATCGGGACGTCCATGAGTCTGCGAATGTGTGGCGCGCGGCGTTGCTCGTGCTGGCGGCCGCAATGTTCGCGAGTACTTCCCATGCCGCAACCAATCTCCCTTCGTATTATGCCCACTCCACGGAAATGGACAGGGACGGCGTCATCGCGCCGTGGTATCACGGCCTGAACGGTCAATTGGACGAGCGCCTGAGCATTGGAGTCAATGTTTACAAGCGCTATCCCTGGGTGGACAAGCCCAAGGCGGTCATGGCCGCACCTGATTTCGTCTATAACTCCCATTGGAGCATCAAGCCCGACGGCACCATCCTGATTCCCCCCACGACCGACTGGATGTGCGGCGATCTTTGCCAGCGCTCGTGGAGCATCATCAAGGGACTCACAGCCTACTACCAATACAGCGGCGACCCGATCGCGTTTATCTATATCCCCCGCTCCGTTGATTATATTCTGGATTACGGGCTGACCAGCGAAACCGCCGACTGGCCGCAGTTTCCCATCAGTACGCCCACCCGCGGCAAGGCCTATGGCAAATGCGATCCCCGCGGCCGCGACCAGCTTGACCTCTGCGCCATTGAAGGCATCGAGGTGCTCCGCGCCTACAAGCTCACCGGCAATCCGCGCTACTTGAAGATGGTCCAGCATTGGGGCGATGTCTTTGCCGACAAATGCCAGTTCGAGCACCCGGAGTTCTCGCCATGGAACCGCTATGTGGATCCATCCGTCGTCGGCTGGTCGGACGTCCTCACCGGCACGACCTCCATCATCGTTGATTTTCTCGATGAACTCATCCACACCGGCTACACGGGCCGCGACGGCGCAATTGTCAAGGCCCGCGACGCCGGACGCCGCTTCGTTAATGAGCAGATGCTCCCGGTGTGGTGGGAAAGCGACACCTGGGGCCGCACCTACTGGGACTGGGACAATCCGATGATGTGCGGAATGGTTTCCATGTGCGCGGATCATCTCATGAAAAACCCGGACGCCTACCCTCAATGGCGCACCGATTTGCGGAACATCCTCTCGCTGCTCTGGAACCGCAACAGTGTTGATCCCTCCTCCTGCGGTGATGTCTACAGCGGCGCCTGGGCGTTTCCTGAATCCGCCGTTTGCTGCGGAACCTCCCTGTCCTACAATCAATACACCGCCGGGCCAACGATGATTCGCTACGGGGTTCTCGCCCACAGCGAATGGGCCTCCGAGACCGGCCGCCGCATGATGCTCATGGCCACTTACGACAGCCTGGAAAATGGGGTGGTCAAGGACGGCTTGTTCGGCGATCAAGTGGCCACCGGCGAATGGTCGAATCTTGCCCATCCCTGGCCGATATGCCAGGTCCTGGAGGCCATCGCGTGGATGCCCGAATACTTTGCCCCCAA
>DATMLG010000148.1:0-7078 GCA_035570675.1 Verrucomicrobiia bacterium
CGGACGCGCATATTGTTTTTTCTTTATTCGGCCATCGTCAAAAAAAACACGGAGACGGGCAAGGCTGTGCGGCGCGAGGATTTCTGGCCGTTCTACACCCGCGAACGCGATTACAACGGCAACGAACGCCTCCAGGTGCTCTCCCTGTTTGAACCTTTTTTTCCGGGCACGGAAAGCGTCTCCCGCGATTACAACCAGCTTTGCGCCTTCTGGCGCTTTGAGCGCAGCCCCGGGCGCGGGGCCGACAGCCAGTCGCTGTTGTGGAACCTCTACCGGCGGGAAGTCGCGCCGCACACGAAAAAAATCTCGCTCCTGTTCGGTCTTTTTCAGTATCAATCCTCGCCAGATGGCGCAAATTGGCGGATGTTCTATATTCCGTTGGGCGCCACAAAGACCAGGCCCGCCGCCAAACCGCCGGCAGGATGATTGCGGATTAATTGTATGTTTCAAAGCATTGGCGAAATCAGTCTCCTGTTCTGGCGGACCATGCGCTCCATCCCGCTGGCCTGGCGCCATCGGCAGAAGGTGATGGATCAGTTTTTTGAAATCGGCAATGCCAGTCTGCTCATGGTTTGCATCCTTTCGTTTTTCATTGGCGGTGTTATAGCGCTGCTCACCGGGCCGGTGCTGGTGGAACGCGGGCTGGCGGGTTCGGTGGGCGGGCTCGTCGGTTACGCGGTCTGCAAGGAACTCGCGCCGGTGATGATATCCATTCTGATCGCGGGCCGGATCGGCTCAGCCATGGCGGCGGAGATCGGCTCGATGCGGGTTTACCAAGAGATTGACGCGTTGCGGACGATGAACATCAACCCGATTCATTATCTCGTGCTGCCGCGGGTGCTGGCGATCGCAGTGGCGCTGCCCATGCTCATTGTGATGGCCATCCTTGTGGGCTGGGGCGGTGGCGCGCTGGTGGCGGCGGCAAACCATCATATCGACGTCCCCTACAAGCCCTTCTTTGCCAATCTCCGGGACATCGTGGGTTTGCGCGATGTGGCCAACGGGGTGTTCAAGAGCTTCATTTTTGCGCTCGTCATCGGTATTGTTTCCTGCCACCAAGGATTGCAGACCATCGGCGGTCCGCGCGGCATCGGACGCTCGGTCACCAAGGCGGTGGTGAACTGCATCATCACGATCGTCATCCTGGATTATTTGCTGACCAGCCTGTTGATGTTGATCCACGCGTTATGAGCGACACACCCGCCAATGCCAATGCCCAGCCGGGCGCCGTGAGCGTAAAGGTCCACGGCCTGCGCAAAAGCTTCAACGGGCAGGAGGTGCTCAAGGGACTGGATTTTGAGGTGAACCCGGGCGAGATTTTCGTCATCATGGGACCCAGCGGCAGCGGCAAGAGCGTCTTGTTGAAACATGTCATCGGCCTGGAGGAGCCGGAGGCGGGGGAGATTTTGATCGATGGCAAGCCCATCCAATCGCCCGAGGTAACGGAGCATTACCGGCTGGCGATGGTTTTTCAATCCGGGGCGCTGCTCAATTCGCTGTCGGTGGGGGAGAACGTGGGCTTGTATCTGACCGAGCACCAGCTCAAGACGCCGGAGGAGATTGCCAAAGTTGTGGCCGAAAAACTGAAGGTCGTGGGCTTGAAGGGCCAGGAGGAAAAGATGCCGAACGAGCTGTCCGGCGGCATGAAAAAGCGCGTGGCCATCGCACGGGCGCTGGTTATTGAACCACAGTTGATCCTGTACGACGAACCGACGAGCGAACTGGATCCCATGTCCGCCGTGGTCATCGGCGAGGAGATTTTAAATTTGAAAAAGGAAATCCACGTCACTTCCATCGTGGTGTCGCATGACCGTGACCTGGCGTTCGGCATTGCCGATCGGATCGCGGTCATCAACGAAGGTAAAATTGTGGCGGTCGGGACGCCGGAGGAAGTGCGGCGCAACCCGGACGCCGTGGTGCAGAAATTTTTGAACGCGGATTTGAGAAGCGAAAAACAACAGGAGAAAAAACCATGAAGAACACCTTGGAAACACGTCTGGGCATGTTTGTGGCCGTCGTCATGGCCGCGGCATTCCTTATCATTGAAACCCTCGGCGGCTGGGGCGACCTGTTTGGTTCGGGCCGGCATTTGCGCGCGCAATTCGACACGGTTCAGGACTTGAAGGTCGGCGATACCGTCAAAATGGCGGGCGTCCCCATCGGCCACGTGGAAAAAATCGCGCTTGCGGCCGCGGGCGGCAAGGTCGAGGTCCGCATGAAGCTCAACAAAGACGTGCCGGTGCATACTGATAGCAAGGGCGCCATCAAGTTCACGGGCCTCATGGGCCAATATTATGTGGACATTTCGTTCGGCACCGTCTCCTCGCCGCTCATGGACGAGGATCAGTTGCTGGCCACAACGGAGCAGCCGGATTTAAGCGCCTTGATGGCCAAGCTCGATGATGTGGCCACCGGCGTGCAAAATCTGACGAAAAGCTTCAGCGGCGACAAGATTGACAACATCCTGGGACCGTTCACGCAATTCATGCGGGACAACAATCCCCGGATCTCCGCCATTCTCGCGAATCTTCAGGCGGTTTCCACGGAAGTTTCACAGGGCAAGGGCACGGTGGGCAAACTCGTCTACGACGAAGCCCTCTACAACTCGGCCTATGCCTCCCTGTCGAACCTGCAGGAGACGGCGACCGAGATCAAGGCGACAGTAGCACAGGCACGCACAATGGTTGACCAGATTAATGCCGGGCAGGGAACAGTGGGCAAGCTAGTGAAGGACGACACGCTCTATGTTGAAACGACGGCCGCCATGAAGAACATTCGTGAAATCACCGGCAAGGTCAACCAAGGCCAGGGCTCGATCGGCAAGATTGTGAACGACCAGGAGTTTTATAATAACGCGAAGGTGACGCTACAAAAGCTCGACAAAGCGACCGAGAGCCTGGAAGACACCGGGCCGTTGAGTTTGTTCGGCACGCTGGTCAGCACTCTGCTATAACAGCGCGTCGAAACATCCTTTTGTCAGATTTCCTTTGCGGCTCAGGGCAAACGATGGCCGCTGCTGTCCCCGGGAATGCCCGGAACGATCAAACAGGAAGGCACGGTCTGGAGGTCATTGATATCATAGCTGGTGGCAAAGGTGGAGGAGGCGTCCGCCGGACAAGTCGGTGCGGTGCCAGACGTGCCCCGGCCCATGTAAGGCTGGATTTCGGAGATGGTCGGAGCGGCACCTGGTGAAGCCTTACATTCCAGGGCCCATTGCTGCTTGGCGCCGTCAATGACATGAAGATTACTGATGCAGGCGCTGCGCTGTGCCTGCAGGCGGGCACGGACATAGTTGGGAATGGCGATGGCGGCGAGCATGCCGATGATGGCCACGACGATCATGATTTCGATGAGTGTAAAACCCATTCGATTTGAGGAGTTGAGTTTCATGGTTGACGGTTGTCCCGGCCATGGGCGGACACGGCGGCAGGCGGGTTAATATAATATTTTTGCGGTCCGCGAATTGCCTGCAACCACCTTAGCTTCGACTCCTTTACCAACACTACGCGGTGAATTTAGTTTCCCGCAGCGGCAAAAAATTTCTTTTCTTCCGGTTGCAACTTCCAGCGTGGGGATTAAGTTTTTCTGTAAAGATTAAACAAAGGATATGCCATGAAAAAGCATCTGAAATCATCGGGCCGGCAGCCGGAACCTTTCACATCGGGAGTGACCAAGGGAATGGTGCGCGAGCATGCGCTCAGAATGTTCCAGGGCAAGCTCGAACACGAATCATTGACACTGGAGGACTGGGTGCTGGCGGAAAAAGACCTCGTGGATAGCCTGGAAGCCGATGGATTGCTGAAACGATAACGCCGGAGGAGGACGACGACGGTCCGGCGAGTTATTTCACGCCCTTGAGCAGCGCCACACCGTAATCGCGGTTGAGGCGGGCGATGAAGCTCAGGCTGATTTCCTTGGGGCAGACGGCTTCGCATGAGCCGGTGACGGTGCAATTGCCAAAACCCTCCTCGTCCATCTTGGCAACCATGCTGGCCACGCGCTGATCCCGCTCGACCTTGCCCTGCGGCAACAGTCCCAGGTGCGACACCTTAGCGGAAACAAACAACATGGCGGACGCGTTCTTACATGCGGCGACGCAGGCCCCGCAGCCGATGCACTGCGCGGCGTCCATGGCCCGGTCGCTGTCCACCTTTGACACCGGCAGACAGTTGGCGTCCGGCGTTCCGCCGGTGTTCACCGAGACAAAACCACCGGCCTGGATGATGCGGTCAAAGGCGCTGCGGTCCGTCACCAGGTCGCGAAGGACGGGAAATGCCCGCGCGCGCCAAGGTTCGATGGTGATGGTCTGGCCGTCGGTGAAATGCCGCATGTGCAACTGGCAGGCCGTGGTCCCGGGCTGTCCGCCGTGGGCGATGCCGTTGATCATCAGCGAGCAAGTTCCGCAAATTCCCTCGCGGCAGTCCGAGTCAAACGCAATCGGTTCCTCGCCGTTCGCGATGAGACCTTCATTGACGACGTCCAGCATTTCCAGGAATGACATGTCGGCAATGATGTCGTTGGCCGGGTAATCCACCATGCCGCCGGGGTCGGCCGCATTTTTTTGCCGCCAGACTTTGAGCGTGAAGTTCATTTGTAGCTCCTCGTGCTCATGTGCACCTCCTCATAAACCAGCGGTTCCTTGTGAAGGACGGACGGCTGGTCCGGGCCCTGATATTCCCACGCGCTGACGTGGGAATAATGCTCGTCGTCACGCAGCGCCTCGCCGTCCGGCGTCTGGTATTCGACGCGAAAATGGCCGCCGCAGGATTCCTTGCGGGTCAGCGCGTCCAGGCAGAGCAGTTCGCCAAATTCCAGGAAGTCCGCCACTCGGCCGGCCGCCTCAAGGTCCTGGTTGAGTGAACTGTTCTCGCCGGTCACCTTGACGTTCTTCCAGAATTCCGCGCGCAGTTCGGGAATGCGCTTCAGCGCCTCCTTCAGGCTCGCCTCGCTGCGGGCCATGCCGCACTTCTCCCACATTATTCTGCCCAGCTCGCGATGGAAGGAGGTGACGGTGCGTTTGCCGTTGATGGCCAGCAGCTTTTTCGTGAGCGCCTGCACGCCTTCGAGGGCCTTCTTGAATTCCGGATGGTCTGTTTTGACCTTGGGCTGTTTCGCGGTGGCGAAATAATTGCCAATCGTGTATGGCAGGATGAAATAGCCATCCGCGAGCCCCTGCATCAACGCGCTCGCGCCCAGCCGGTTTGCGCCGTGGTCGGAGAAATTCGCCTCGCCCAGCACAAACAACCCCGGCACCGTGCTCATCAAATTATAATCCACCCAGGTGCCGCCCATCGTGTAATGCACCGCCGGATAAATCCGCATCGGCGTGTGGTAGGCGTCCTCGCCGGTGATCTTCTCATACATGTCGAAAAGATTGGCGTAACGCTCGCGCACCGTCGCCTCGCCCAACCGCCTGATGGCGTCGGCAAAATCCAGGTAAACGCCCAGGCCGCCGGGACCTACACCCAGGCCGTTGTCGCAGGCCTCCTTTGCCGCGCGTGACGAGATATCGCGCGGCGCCAGGTTGCCGAAGCTGGGATATTTTCGCTCCAGAAAATAATCACGTTCTCCCTCGGGAATTTGATCCGGCCGGCGACCATCGCCCTTTTTCTTCGGGACCCAGACGCGCCCGTCATTGCGGAGTGATTCGGACATGAGGGTGAGCTTGGATTGATGATCGCCGCTGACGGGGATGCAAGTCGGATGAATCTGGGTGTAACAGGGATTGGCGAAGAATGCGCCCTTCTTGAAAGCGCGCCATGTGGCAGTGACGTTGCAGCCCCGGGCGTTGGTGGAGAGGAAGAAGACGTTGCCGTAACCGCCGGTCGCCAGCACGACGGCGTCCGCCGCGTGCGAGGAAACTTCCCCGGTGACGAGGTCGCGCACGATAATGCCCCGGGCCTGGCCGTCAATGACGACGACATCCAGCATCTCGGTGCGCGGGTGCATTTTTACGGCGCCCAGCCCGATCTGGCGGCACAGGGCCTGGTAGGCGCCCAGCAACAATTGCTGGCCGGTCTGGCCGCGCGCGTAAAAGGTGCGCGACACCTGGGCGCCGCCGAAGGAACGGTTCGCCAATAACCCACCGTATTCACGCGCAAAGGGCACGCCCTGGGCCACACATTGGTCAATGATGCTCGCGCTGATCTGCGCCAGACGGTAAACATTTGCCTCGCGCGCGCGGAAGTCGCCGCCCTTGATGGTGTCGTAAAACAGCCGGTAAACGCTGTCGCCGTCATTCGGATAATTTTTGGCGGCATTAATGCCGCCCTGTGCGGCAATGCTGTGCGCACGGCGGGGGCTGTCCTGGAAACAGAAGCAGCTTACCTGGTAACCCAGCTCGGCCATGGATGCGGCGGCTGACGCGCCGGCCAGCCCGGTGCCGACAACGATGACATCAAACTTGCGTTTGTTAGCGGGGTTCACCAGCTTCATGTCGAACCGGTGCTGGTCCCACTTTTGCGCGAGCGGGCCCGAGGGAATTTTGGCGTCGAGGCTCACTTCAATACCTCCTTCAAATGGGCTTCACCGTAGCCGAGTTGAATGGCGACAGGGATTGAAACGTATCCGAGAAATATCAGCCAGGAGACAACCGCGGCAAACCGGTTGATGAGCGGCGCGTAGGCGGGGCTTTTCCAACCCAGCGACTGGAACATCGCGCCCAGGCCGTGGCTCAGATGCAGGAACAGCAGAAACATCGCGACGATGTAAAAACCCGCGACCAGCGGCTTCTGAAAGCCAAGCACCATCATGGCAAACACGTCATGGCGGCCCTTCGCATCCTGCAGGTCCGCAAAGTTTTTGCCGGTGAAATTAACCGCCTGGACCTGCGCCGTGAAATGGAGCAGATGAAAGATGATGAACGCCAGAATGATCAGTCCGCTCATAAACATGGTCCGCGACGCATAACTGGCGGCGACCACCTCATGTTGCACATAGGGCTGCGGCCGCGCCGCGCGATTTTCCTGCGTCAGTTTCACCGCCGACCAGATGTGCAGCGAAACGATGAGCAACAGGGCGATGCGCGCCGGCCAGAGCAGTTCGACATTGCCCTGCAGAAACGCCCCGTAACGGTTCA
>DATMLG010000149.1:0-3131 GCA_035570675.1 Verrucomicrobiia bacterium
TTCTCGCAACTTTTCACCGAGCCATTCGACTCATGGCTGGCGCGCGTGGACGGAAAAGTGGTTTCGACCTTTGTGCTGAACCTGCGCGCGGGAAACAAACCGACGGAATGGGTGGTGGTGCGGTTATCGCCACCCGCCAGCATGGCTGCGGCGGCCAATTCGCCCGCCGACGCGCATGCCGGGGACGGGCCGGTGAAGATAAAAAGTTCGCCACGCGTCGCGCCGGGCATTAAGGTGCCCGCCTGAACCGATGTCAGATATTGTTGAAATAACGATTGTGATGCCGTGTCTGAACGAAGCGGACACGGTGGCCGCGTGCATCCGCAAGGCGCAATTGGGCCTGGAACGCGCGGGAATCAAGGGGGAGATATTGATCGCGGACAACGGCAGCACCGACGGCTCGATCGAAATTGCGGAGAAGCTTGGCGCCCGCGTGGTGCCGGTGAAGCTGAAGGGCTACGGCAACGCCTTGAAGGGCGGCATTGAAGCCGCGCGGGCCAACTGGGTCATCATGGGCGACGCCGATGACAGTTATGATTTCTCGGAGATCGAGGGTTTCGTGAAAAAACTGCGGGAGGGCAACGAACTGGTCATGGGCTGCCGGTTGAGCGGCGGCGGCGGCCGGGTCATGCCGGGGGCAATGCCGTGGTCGCACCGCTGGATCGGCAATCCGATGTTCACCATCATGGCGCGCCACATGTTTTCCTCGCCCATCAACGATGTTTATTGCGGCTTGCGGGCGTTCACCAAGGAGCTTTATCAACGGCTGGATCTGCGTTGCGAGGGGATGGAATTTGCGACCGAGATGATCATCAAGGCCAGCATTCGCGGCGCCAAAATCGCGGAGACACCAATCACCCTGCATCAGGACGGACGCAAGGCCCATGCACCACATCTCAAGACCTTCCGGGACGGCTGGCGCACGCTCCGATTCTTTCTGATATTCAGCCCGCGCTGGCTGTTTCTTTATCCGGGCCTCGCGCTCATGTTGCTGGGCGCGGTGGGATATGGCGTGGTTTTGTCCGGGACTCAGATTCACGGGATCAGGTTTGATGCCCACACGCTGCTGTTCGCCAGCCTCGCCGTCTTGCTCGGCTACCAATCCGTCCTGTTTGCGATATTCGCGAAGACCTTCGCGGTGAACGAGGGGTTGATGCCGGAGAACGCGGCGATGAAAAGGTTCTTTGATGTAATGTACCTGGAGCGTGGTTTGCTGGCAGGGGTGGTTTCGTTTCTCGCGGGATTGGGACTCCTGGTGGCGGCGGTGATGCAGTGGTGGTCGGTGCGATTCGGGGATTTGGATTACAGCCACACGATGCGGTGGGTGATACCCGGTGTGACGCTCACCGCGCTGGGATTTCAAACCATTCTTTCCAGCTTTTTTGTGAGCATTCTGGGCATGAAACGGCGTTGATCTAAGATGCCAAAGACGGAACCAAAAATCGCGGTGCTCATACCCTGTTATCAGGAGGAGCAGACCATCGGCAAGGTGGTGCGCGACTTCCGCCAAGCGCTGCCGCAGGCGGAGATTTACGTCTTCGACAATAATTGCACCGACCGGACGGCGGAGAATGCGCGCGCGGCGGGGGCGGTGGTGTGGCGGGAGAAACGGCAGGGCAAGGGCTACGTGGTGGCGTCCATGCTGGAAAATGTGGATGCGGACATCTGCGTGATGGTGGACGGCGACGACACCTACGATGCGAAGGCGGTGGACCTGCTGCTGGCGCCGATTCTCAACGGCGACGCGGACATGACGGTGGCGTGCCGGTTGCAAAGCCATGAGGCGAGCGCGTTCCGCAGTTTCCACATTTTGGGCAACCGGCTCGTTTGCGGCATCATCAACTGGATGTTCAAGTCGAACATATCGGACATTTTTTCGGGCTACCGCGCGTTCACCCGCGAGGCGGCGAAGCTGATTCCCATCACGGCGGTGGGATTTGACGTGGAGACGGAACTGACCTTGCAGGCGCTCTACCGCGGGCTGGTGATCAAGGAGGTGCAGGCGGCCTATGGCGCGAGACCGGACGGCAGTCATTCCAAATTGCAGACCGGCTCGGACGGCATGCTGGTGCTTTTGAAATTGTTCATGGTGATCAAATCCTACAAGCCGCTGACTTTTTTCGGCGGGCTGGCGATTTTGCTGATGGTGGCGGGGTTGATCGCGGGCTTCCGGCCCGTGTTTGAGTATGCGTTCGAGCACTATGTTCACGCGGTCCCCAGCGCCATTCTCGCGTCGTCTCTGGTGATTCTTTCCTGCTTCAGCCTCGGATTGGGGTTGATTCTTAACAGCGTCAATTTACGGCTGCTGGAGATGGAAAAACTGATCCGCAAATGGGACGTGAAGGAGATGGCGGCCGCGCGCAGTTTTTCGACGGCTACAACTTCAAAGTCTCCGGCTGAAATGGGCGAAACTTCAGGCCGAGGCGCCGGGTCGGTTCAAAGGAAGGATGCGGATTCTGGTTCATCAGGCTGACCAGGCTGTCGCTCCGGAACCGCAGGGGCAGATGGCAAACTTCGCCCCCTTTGATCAGCAGCCAGGCCAGCCGCCATGGCACGGGGAAAAAGCGCGGCCGTCTTCCCTGTGCCCGTGCGAGTCCTTCAAGGATGGAACGGAAGGCCCATCCCTGTTCATGCGCGGCGGTGACAGGTTCCGGACCGGCCGGAATTTCACCGCTGGTGTGCCGGAGAATCACCTCGCACAGGTCCTCTTGATGCGTCAGACAGAGGACTTGCCTGCCGCCGCCGAGAAGCGGCAGGGCCATGGAATGGCCAGTCTGTTTGACGAGATTGCCGAAGATGCCCCCCGGATGTTCGCCATAAATCAATCCGGGGCGGACCGCAAACACGTTCCCCGACTGGATGCGTTTTTCAATCTCCAGCTTCGCGCGGCCGTACATTGACTTGCAGCCCTCAAACGCGCTCATGCTCGAAATGAAGACCTGCCGGTTGACACCGGCTGTGCGGGCAGCCTCGAACAATCTTTCCGCGCCAAGCACATTGATGTCATGAATCTTCTTCCAGTCGTACAAGGTGAAATCGTGGGCGCAGTGCAGTAATACGTCGGCCTGCGGCAATTGCCCTGTGGAAATCCCGCCGCCCAGACGAAACTGGATGGCCCGCCCGTCACGAAT